>JAESPT010000154.1 GCA_016765515.1 Sneathiella sp.
CTCCGGCGACCACCGGGGCGGGATGCTCGTTGAACTGGTCCCCGCGGATAGAAGGGACGTCAGAACGGCGCAGTTCATTGAAGCATGGCGCAAAGAGATTATACCGCAGGCCGGTCTGCAACGGGTTGCCCTGACAGAGCGTATTGGTGGCCCGCCAGGAAGAGAGTTGGATGTGCGGCTCAAGGGTCCAAATATTCAGGATCTGAAAGATGCTGCGGTAGACGTTAAAACCCTGTTATCCCGGTATCGGGGAATATCCGGGATTGAAGATGATTTGCCAAATGGCAAACAGGAAATTATTCTGAAATTGACACCCCATGGGCGTGCCCTTGGTTTCACGACAGAGGATATTTCATCACAGGTTAGGGCTGCTTTTGAAGGGGTCATTGCCAAAAAATTCGCTCGAGGCGACGAAGAGGTTACCGTTCGCGTTCAATATCCACGCGAAAAAGTGACAGCGGATGCCTTGCAGAATTTTTATTTGCGCAGCAAGGGAGGAGCGGAAGTTCCCCTGTCTGAAGTTGTCTCAACCTATACAGATAAAGGATATGCCCGCATCAAACGTGAAGATGGCGTTCGTGAAGTGGCCATTACTGCGGAAATTGATGAAGAGGTGACATCGGCGGATAAAGTCCTCGCGATCCTTCCTGAAGAAGGCTTAACTGAAATTGCCCAGAAATACGGTTTAAAATTTCGCTTTGCTGGAAAATCTGAAGAACAGGCAGAAACGCTGGCTGATATGAAATTGGGCGCGGCAATTGGACTGACGGCCATTTATCTTATTCTTGCATGGGTCTTCGCGTCTTATTGGCGGCCCATCGTTGTGATGTCAATCATCCCCTTTGGGATTGTCGGCGCCATATTTGGTCATTACCTTCTCGGTTTTAACCTGACAATCTTGTCTTTAATTGCCTTGCTGGGCCTTGCCGGAATTCTGGTCAATAATTCGATTATTCTGGTTAGTGTGGTGAATGAACGATTGTCTCATGGTGAAGATTACAAAAATGCGGTGATTGACGGGACCTGTGATCGGTTGAGGGCTGTGTTGCTGACGTCGCTGACAACAATTGGTGGGCTGACACCGCTCTTATTTGAAACAAGCCTGCAAGCGCAGTTCCTGATCCCTATGGCAATTACATTGGTCTTTGGTTTGATGGTTGCTACGTTTCTGGTTCTTTTCCTGGTGCCAGCCCTTCTTCTTATACAAGAGGATTTTGGCCGTATGAGCAGTTATTTAAAACGGGCAATCAAAAAAGCTGAAACAAAAGGCAAGGCTGTATAACGCAGTCCTTGCCCTATAGTTTCACAGTTTATCCGTTGCCAATAAAGGAGAGCAGTTCGTTCCGGGTAACAGCAGAGTCCCGAAAACATCCCAACATGGCACTCGTAACCATCGTGACACCACTTTTGTGAACGCCGCGTGTGGTCATACACTGATGGGCACTTTCAATAATCACAGCAACACCTTTGGGTTTTAGAGTGTGATCGATGGCGTTGGCAATTTGCTGTGTCAGTTTTTCCTGAATTTGCAGGCGTTTGGCATAGGCATCAACAACACGGGCCAGTTTGGAAATTCCAACCACACGATCATTGGGCATATAGGCCACATGGGCTTTGCCGACAAAGGGTACCATGTGATGTTCGCAATAACTTTCCAAACTGATATCTTTGAGAATAATCATCTCGTCATATCCGTGGACCTCTTCAAAGGTGCGCGCCAGATATTCTTCGGGATTTTCATTATAACCTGCAAAAAATTCCAGATACGACCGGGCGACCCGATCCGGTGTGTTGAGCAAACCCTCTCTGTTGGGGTCGTCTCCAGCCCAACGAATAAGGGTTCGAACAGCGTCTTCAACTTCTTGTCGGGTCGGCTTTTCCGGACCGTCCAACATAATAGGAACAGTTTTTTCCATGCTCTTCAATCTCACTTGCGGTTTGCTAAACGTTCACTCTTAGTTCAGGGGAGAGGATTCATGGGGACTATCCAATGAAAATGCAGGTATTTCCACAGCTAGCCATCCACCGCCTTCCACTTCCATATCATAGGAGCCTACCATAATTCCTGATGGTGTTGGAAGGGGTGTTCCGCTTGTATATTCGAAGGATTGTCCAGGATCAAGAATTGGTTGTTCTCCGACGACTCCTTCGCCGCGAACAACCTCCGTATGTCCAGAAGCATCTGTGATATGCCAACAGCGTTGACGTAATGTCACCCGCAACGATCCTTTGTTCCTGATCCGAACTTTATAGGCCCAGATATAGAGATCATCTTCCGGCTCGGAACGGTCGTTTAAAAAGACAGGTTGGACAGAAACTTCGATTTCGTTCGTTGTCTTTTGATAGGTGTTTTCAATAGCCACAGCAGATCCCTTTCCGGGCATTGGAACAGCATTGCAGATCTAACCGAAGTTCCCCTGATCTACAAATTGAACATATACACAAATTTTGCGTCCGGTCAAAATCCTGTTGGGGGATAAGGTATCAGTATTTAAGAATTTCAACTCTACGATTGGATTGGTCATGGCTTTCATCCGATAATTCGGCTCGCGGACGTGTTTTCCCCCATAACTCAGTATATATCTGCTCTTCTGGTATGCCGAAAGCAAGTAAACTCATTTTGACTGCTTCTGCCCGTCGTTTGGAAAGGGCATAATTATAAAGCTTGCTGCCAACCTGATCCGTATGTCCTTGCACGGCTAAAAACTTACCTGGATTATGACGCCAGTCGAGGGCCACTTTTCGGAGACGTTCAAGACTAGCAGCTGTGATATCTGACCGATCAAACGCAAATTTTATTTGAGTAATTATTGGCATGGCGAATGCCATTCCCTGCTTGCAGGAATTGATATGTTTTATTTGCCAGTTTTCTTCTTTTTGTTCGACCCAGCAATCAAAACTCGCCTGTGCTTTTGCTGACCGAACAGGCTCTTTAAAACGGGCGTCTGTATTCAGCCAATGAATCAGATCATCCCGTGGTTGAACAAATTCGCGTCTGTCAGAGCGCTTAATATTCCAATTCTTTGGATCTTCTGGAAGAGGCTGGGCTCCCTTTGCTGCCAGCAAACCCTTTGTCGCGATATAATGCTGATCGGGCCAGTCATATTGAGCAATCTCGGATTTTGCAAAAACACTATATTCTTGTTTGAGCGCTTTGGAAAATTCACCTGCTGTTGCATCTGTGGTTTGAAGTTCTTCATATTTGCTGGTACCACACGCTGTCAGTAACGTGGTTACCGCAAGATAAATCAAAAGGGATCCGTGATTTCTCGATAAAATTGTCATAGTAATTCTCCTATTCATTAAGAAAAATACCGTGAAATACGGGCAAAAAATTGCTGTAAACTAGACCATTTGGAGGTGAATTAAGGCAAAAATGGATGCTCAATAATTTGCTTTGATATAAAAAAATTGGGATGACAGCATCGCGTTGCCACCCCAGTAAACTTAATTTAGGGCTGAGCCTAAATCGTTGATCAAGTCATTGATATCTTCAAGGCCAACCGAGAGACGCACAAGCCCGTCTGTTATGCCCAGATGTGCCTTCATGTCATCATCCACGCTGGAATGTGTTGTTGTGGTCGGGTGGGTGATTAGACTTTTGGAATCACCCAGATTGTTGCCGATATCAATTATCTGCAGC
>JAESPT010000155.1 GCA_016765515.1 Sneathiella sp.
CAATCGAAATGCTTCCTGCCGATTACTGGCGTTATTATCTGCTTGCCAATGCACCGGAAAGTTCAGATGCCAGCTTCACTTGGGAAAGCTTCTCCTGAACGTCTAATAAGGACCTTGCTGATACGCTTGGCAATTTTGTGAACCGTATCCTTAAATTCTGTTCGTCGAAATTTGGCACAGCGTTACCGGAAGGTGGGGAGATTGGTGTCCGTGAGAAAGTCCTGGCTGAAGCCCTGAACAAACGGTTGGCGACGTATAACAAGCATATGGATGATATGCAGATCCGTAAATCCATGCAGGAATTGCGGGCGATCTGGGTGATGGGCAACGAATATCTAACCGATGCGGCCCCCTGGTCGGCTTTCAAGACGGATCCTGAAGCGGCTGCGGTTTCCTTGCGGGTTGCCATCAACCTGATCCGGGTTTTCGCGATTTTAAGTGCACCGGTTATTCCGAATGCATCAAAGAAGCTCTCTGATGCGCTGGGGCTCGGATTGACAGAGAAAGACTGGATCAACACTGATATGTTGGATGAATTGCAAGTCCTGAAGCCTGGGCATACCTTCACAGTTCCTGACGTTCTTTTTCGTAAGATCACTGACGATGAAGTGACTGAATGGGAAGCAAAATTTGGCGGTACCGATAACGGCTAAGTCCTTAAAATTTTAGGTAAATCACTGATTTAGATTAACGTTGAATTAATGTGTTGCTAATACTCTCGAGCCAAATAAAATGAGGCTTGTGGACAATGTTGGCTAAATTAATTCTGCTCCCGACTTTCCGAAGATTTAGAAAAGACAAAGAAGGCTCTACTGCGGTTGAGCTTGCGTTGATATTTCCCGTTTTGGCGCTTGTTCTTTTTGGAATCATGGATCTCAGTTTTGCAATGTTCGTCAATACCGTTGTGGAAGGCGGGTTGAAAGATGCCTCCAGAGTTGGTTTTACGGGACGGGATACAGGGGGAGTTTCCCGTGAACAGACAATCGCCAATATTGTTAATGATTCCTCTCTTGGTATGGTCGATGTCCAATCAGGAGATATAAGTGCGCTTGTCTATGACAGCTTCGAAGATATCGGCATGCCGGAGCCTTATACTGATGAAAATGGCGATGGAGCGTATACGGATGGTGAACCCTTTACGGATGTAAACGGAGACGGTTCCTGGAGTAATGATATGGGCGAAGCAGGACTGGGAGGTCCCGGTGAAATTGTACTCTACACACTGACCTATAACTGGAACCTGTTGAGCGGCCAAATTCTTCCTGTTCTCAATGGTGTTATACCGATGTCCGCAACCATGGTTGTTCGCAATGAGCCCTTTTAAGGGAAACTGATGATGACAAAATTTCTCTTTGTGCAAAAAATTAAGTCTGTATTTCCCTGTAAGCGGTTTGTAAAAGATAATTCAGCCCTTGCCATGATGGAATTTGCTCTTCTTTTGCCCCTTCTCCTGACATTAGGTCTTGGTGGATTTGAAGTCGCTCGGTTTGCGCTTTTAATGCAGAAACTGGACAGGATTACGGCCACTTTTTCCGACCTTATTGCCCGTGAAGAATCATTATCTGTCGCGGAACTCGATAACTTGTTTGACGCCACTAATTTTCTTGCAGCGCCTTTTGACTTTAATGCAAATGGAATGATTGTTGTTACTTCAGTGGAAGGGCGTGATGGTCAAGCACCGCTGGTCATTGGTCAACGCAGTCAAGGCAATATCACTGGAGGGGTCAGTCAAGTTGGCATTGACGGTGGTAGTGCAACTCTGCCTGCTGTTTTTACTTCAGCTGGAGGACAAACACTTGAGGAGGATGAAGGGTTGATCATTACAGAGATATTTTTTGACTACCAACCCTATATTGCTGGGGAAGGTAGTTTCTTGGGGATGAATTTATTCAGCGGTTCGTTGATTTATCAGGATTCCTTTTTCCGGCCCCGTCTCTCAGATCGAATAACTTTTGATTGATGAAATCAATTGAATAATATGGTTTGGATTATGGCGAAACGTCATCCATTTAAAACGGTCATCTCCTCATGTTTATATCTAAACAGGTAAGGATGATTATTCTTTGAGTTTGAAATATACTTAGTCTGACACGTAATATTCTCAACTCAAAGGCCTAGAGCTTAATACGAGTTCTAGTTTTCGTTTCTATGAACAAATGCGGTTTGGCTTCCTTCCGAAAATTCATTGCAGGCTGTCTTTTTCTTTCAAATCCTTTTTGGAATATTACACTATCCCAAGCGGATAGTTCCTCTCCCAAATTAGCCGCCTATTATGACCGCAAAATGGTGCTTTGCGGAGATATTGCATATCAATGGGAAGGGGACGGACATCCGCATTTAGTGTCTATAGATACTGTTCAAGTTGGTGTTGGCCGTGATGCCAGTTATAGCCTTGATCAACAGGGGCGGCTTTTCGCTTGGCGTGATACTTCTGACAATCGGCAGATAATTTTTGAGAATGCTATCTGGTTCGCTGCGGGACGGAGTGGCGTTTTTGTCTTAACTGCAGATCATAATCTGTGGTTTCTTGAAAGGTCTGAACACTGGTTTAGAGAGGGAGACATTGGCACGTCGGTTCATATTGCGGACAATGTAAAAACAGCAAGCATTGGTGACAGTGCGAATTATTATATCACACTTTCCGGCGACCTTTATGTCAAAGGAAAGGCGCATCGCGGCCAATATGGAGATGGAAAACTTCAATCGACGGACGTTTTTGTAAAAGTGGCTCAGAAGACCCAGAATATCAACGCTCATACGGGGCACGCAATTTTACGGACACAGCACGGTATAGTTATGGGAACCGGTGGTAATATTTATGGTCCAATTGGTCTGCATGGCCTAGGCGACAAGGCCATAAAATGGGGCGCTATTTTTGAAGGCGCGACGGCGATTGCAACAGGATCCAGCCATAGTCTGGCGATAATGGCGGATGGATCACTCTGGAGTTGGGGGCGAGATGTCGGCCTCAAACCCAAGAAAGTTTTAGCGAATGTCGTTGCTGTTGCGGCTGACAACCGAGGCAGTATTGCGCTTCG
>JAESPT010000156.1 GCA_016765515.1 Sneathiella sp.
CTTGCTTATCCAGCTCAAATCTACGGTGTGTAATTTCGAGAAGTTGCTCTCCAAGCTCAGTCATTCGAACAATACGTTTATGCCGATGAAAAAGCAGGACACCGAACCTTTGTTCCAGTTTCTTAACTTGATCTGAAAGAGCAGGCTGAGTGAGGCCTAAAAAAGAGGCTGCTTTCGAGAACCCACCTTGTGTTGCAACAGCGTGAAACGCTCGTAGCTGAGAATGATACATAAGTTCAATCTATATATTAGATAAAATAAAAAACCTGTATTTATGTTAAGGGATTGGTTAAACTCCGGTCAAGAGATAAGGAGGAATCTCAACAATTCGCAACGTAAAATGTGGATATTTTCTGTAAAATAGTGGTTTTAGGGGTATATTTTGTCGTATATCGCATAAATAAACAGGAGATTTCGGTTATATTTTGATTTAAGGTTGAAAATTGGGGGCTGTCATAAAACGATAATAAAAAGCCTTCATTAACAGCACTGCGAAACCAAAACGGTGACTTCAATTTCATGGATTTATGTGGATGTTGAAGTTCTGAATTGGAAATTTGGTCGTCTAACAAAAGGGAATAGTCATGAAGTCACATGTTCTGAAATCGGTTTTGACCGGTATTGCAGGATCTTTCGTCGCTGTCGCTGCATTCGGTGGGTCGGCGTCAGCCGCATCAGAAATCACCGTCTACACTGCAGTTGAAGCGGAAGACTTGAAAAAATATGCCAAAAATTTCAATAAAGATCATCCGGATATCAAAATAAACTGGGTTCGTGATTCCACAGGCATTATTACAGCAAAACTTTTAGCCGAAAAAAACAATCCACAAGCGGATATCGTCTGGGGATTGGCCGCAACTAGCCTTATGCTTCTTGGTGAAGAGGGCATGTTGGAAGCGTATTCTCCAAAAGGTGTTGAAAAACTGGATCCAAAATTCCGCGATTCAGCCAACCCAACTAAATGGACTGGCATGGATGCGTGGGTTGCTTCAATTTGCTACAACACAGTTGAAGCCGGCAAGGCTGGTTTGCCTATCCCAACATCCTGGAAAGACCTGACAAAGCCGGTTTATAAAAACCAGGTTATCATGCCGAACCCCAATTCATCCGGTACAGGTTTCCTGGACGTGTCTTCATGGTTGCAACTATTCGGTGAAGAGGGTGGCTGGAAGTATATGGATGGCTTGCATCAGAATATTGCCCGCTATACCCATTCTGGATCTGCGCCCTGTAAACTCGCCGCTGCGGGTGAAATTCCAATCGGTGTTTCTTTTGCCTTCCGTGGTGCAAAATCCAAAGCAAAAGGGGCGCCCCTTGAAATCGTGATCCCAACAGAAGGTGTTGGCTGGGATATGGAAGCAACAGCAATCTTGAAGGGGTCCAAGAATATGGCCGCTGCAAAGACACTTGCTGACTGGTCCGTCACGAAAAAGGCCAACGAAATGTACAATGAAGGGTATGCCGTTGTTGCTTATCCTGGTGTTGCCAAGCCCGTGAAACACTTCCCACCACAAGTGGCAACAGCGATGATCAAGAACGACTTTGCCTGGGCAGCGTCCAATCGTAAACGCATCTTAAGCGAATGGCAGAAACGGTACGATTCCAAATCTGATCCAAAATAGCACCCTTGAGACCTTCAGAACCTTCCGCACTCACAAGCGGGAGGTTCATTATTTTAGTTGGATTGTACGGTCGGAAACGATCAGGGAAGTGTAGGCAGTAACTATGAATGATCTTAAAAGTGACACGCAAGACAAGCTGTATTTGCAAATTAGAAGTCTCGTCAAAAAATTCGGAACTTTTACAGCATTGAAGAATATTTCCCTGGATGTTTTTGATGGGGAGTTTGTGTGTTTTTTAGGACCATCCGGTTGCGGAAAAACGACTCTGTTGCGAGCAATCGCAGGGCTTGATATTCAAACCAGTGGTCATATTTCTCAGGCTGGAAAAGATATTTCAGCTCTGCCAGCTTCGGAAAGAGATTTCGGAATTGTCTTTCAGTCCTATGCTTTGTTTCCCAATCTGACAGTCAACGACAATGTTGGTTATGGTCTTGTTAATCTGCGATCTAATAAATCTGCCGTAAAAGAGCGTGTAGAGGAGCTTCTATCTTTGGTCGGATTGCTCGATCAGGGGGAAAAATATCCAGCGCAGTTATCAGGAGGACAGCAACAACGTGTGGCTCTTGCTCGAGCTCTTGCCATGTCACCGGGATTGCTCCTTCTAGATGAACCATTGTCTGCTCTCGATGCGAAGGTGCGTGTGCATTTGCGTCATGAAATGAAGGACCTTCAGCGCCGCCTTGGTGTGACGACCATTATGGTGACCCATGATCAGGAAGAAGCGCTGACAATGGCGGACCGCATTGTGGTTATGAATGATGGCGTTATCGAGCAGGTTGGAACACCTGAAGAAATATACCGCCAACCGGCATCTGCTTTCGTTGCTGATTTTGTTGGTACAATGAATTTTTTGAAGGCTGAAAAAGGTGAGAATGGGCAAGTCTTGCTCGGGCATCACGCCTTAAACGTTAATAAGGCAGAACAGCAAAAAATGAATGGCCGGGATATCCTGGCGTGCGTTCGCCCTGAAGACATCGCTGTGCGAAATGTTGATGAGACAACACCGAACTCCTTCATAGCGAAAGTTACGGAACTCGAATTTTTGGGCTCCTTTTGTAGAGCATCTCTCACTTATGGGGATGGAGACAGTGAATTAAGCGCCGATTTTTCCATTAATCTGGTGCGAGACAAAAATGTCCAAGTTGGCAGCGATATTCGCGTAGCCCTTCCTGAAAACAGCATTCACATATTTCCAAAAGGGTAGGTGATATGACCGATAGCACTCTGCCCAACGGAGAAATTGTAACCATTAAACGGAAACTCAGTAAAGACGATTGGGTGATGAGAGCCTTTATCGTTGGTATCGGAATCTGGCTGGTTATCACCTTACTTCTGCCGCTTTATTCCATGCTTTCGAAAAGTCTCGAAAATAAAGACGGTAGTTTTATCGGGTTGGCCAATTATTTTGAATATTTCTCCACGCCCGCACTTTTTTATTCCATCAACAACAGCTTCTTTATCGCCCTAACCTCAACGGTTATCACGATCAGTCTGGCCTCCGTTTTTGCCTTTGTTCTGTCCCGTTCAACAATTCCAGGCAGGGGTATTTTTAAAGGAATAGCGCTTCTTCCTCTATTGGCGCCGTCAATACTGCCTGGTATTGCTTTCGTTTATCTATTTGGCAGGCAAGGTGTGTTGAAGGTCGTGTTGGGAGATCACAGCATTTACGGGCCCATTGGCATTATAATGGGGGAAGTATTCTATACCTTCCCCCATGCCCTGATGATCCTGATTGCAGCTTTTTCTTTAGCAGATGCGAGGCTTTATGAGGCTGCGGTTGCCCTTCGAACAGGGCGTATCCGGACCTTTTTTACGGTGACTTTACCGGGAATCAAATATGGCTTGATCAGTGCTATTTTTGTTGTCTTCACGTTGGTGATTACAGATTTTGGTATTCC
>JAESPT010000157.1 GCA_016765515.1 Sneathiella sp.
GCCGCCTAAAAGGACCGGATCGCCCGGCCACTGGAGAGACGTCCCGGGCCATCGTTCTTGCCAGTCTTGAAGATATCAGCCTTGTGGTTCCTTTTGCCGAAGATACCCCGATTAATCTCATCGAAACCCTCAGCCCTGATGTTCTGGTTAAAGGCGCCGACTATACTGTTGAGACCGTTGTCGGCTCTGAGAGTGTCCTGGCTTACGGGGGGCGGGTTTTCCTGGCAGAGCTGAAGGAAGGGTTCAGCACCACCGGCACCATCCAGCGCCTTCTCGAGATGGACAGAAAGAAAGCACCGTAAATCATGTCAGGTCATATTCTGGTTACCGGCGGCGCCGGTTTTATTGGCTCCAATTTTGTCGCCGCCCTGTCTGATCGCGGCGATACGGTTACCGTCTGTGACTGGTTGGAGACCGGGAATAAATGGAAAAACCTCGCCAAACATGTGGTCTCTGACTTTGTGGATCCGGACAATTTAATGTCCTGGCTGGATGAAAAGGGATCCGATGTAAAAGCCATCATTCATATGGGCGCCATTTCCGCGACCACCGAAACCGATGGCGATTTGATCCTCAACCGGAATTTTCGCCCGACCCGGGCCCTGTGGGACTGGGCGACAGAAAACCAGACGACGTTTATTTTTGCCTCCTCCGCCGCGACATACGGTGATGGTTCCGGCGGATTTGAGGATAATCAGTCAGAAGAGGCCCTCAGCACCCTGCACCCCCTCAATCTGTATGGGTGGAGCAAGCATGCCTTTGATAAATATGTGGCACGGCTGCAAAAATCTGGGGGACACACCCCGGCCCAATGGGCAGGCCTTAAATTTTTCAACGTTTACGGCCCCAATGAATACCATAAGGAGGGCATGAAAAGTGTGATCGCCCAATCCTATCCCAAAATCGCCGCGGACGAGGCCATAACCCTGTTCCGCTCCCACAATCCTGACTATGAGGATGGCGGCCAGCTGCGCGATTTTGTCTATGTGAAAGACTGCGTGAAAGTTATTCTCTGGCTGTTGGATACCCCGGACGTCTCAGGCCTGTTTAACCTGGGAACCGGGCAAGCCCGCAGCTTCAAGGATCTGGCCTCCGCCACGTTCAAAGCCGCCGGAAAGCCTGAAAATATCCACTATGTCGATACCCCTGAAGCCATTCGCGACAAATACCAGTATTTCACCGAAGCCAATATGAACAAGCTCCGCGAAGCCGGATATGGCGGGAATTTCTATAGCCTTGAAGATGGCATTGCCGAATATGTAACGGACTACCTTTCGAAAGCTGATCCTTACCGGTAAGTCTTAGTGAATATTATTGATGCCAATAAGAAATTATGTATCTCAAACACTACCAACGCCAAAAGCAGCGTGATTAAAAAATCAGAAATTTAAACTACTTCTGATTCTCGCTTTGGGGTGCGTTAAGAGATTTCGGAAAAGCACTGGCTGGGATCTCAGGCGCTACATACGATCCAATAGCAGCCAAAGCCCCAAAAAATGTGACAGTTCCCACTAAAATTCCTACAAACGTATTTCTAGCTATTCTTCTTCGGCAACTAATTAAATTTCTTATACACCTTTCATCACTAATGCTTTCCAAGTGTGATATGATTTTAGGAAAATGTACTTTGTACATTTCGTCATAATGTGCATCGATATTGTCTCGGTCTTCACGTGAACTTACTAAGGATATATCAACGTCTCTGACGAATGCCGTCATATCATGGTAATTTGGAATAGCTTCAACAGTAACTCTCCGGCCAAATTCGCCCTCTATCGAACGTAGTTCGGTATCTAACTGGGCATTCATAGCGTCCATTATGTCATGCTTGGCTTTTAGACAAGCAAAGTTTGCGTCACGGAGTTTGTCCAGTATTAATTTTTCAGGACTTTTAGTATTTTGTTCAGCAAGTTCAGAAACTAGGATTAGATAAATTTCTGAAAGATACCGTCCAGAGTAACGCAGTTCATTAACTGCCGGAATTATAGCTTCATTACGGACACGTTCTGCTATTTTTAAGTGCTTTTCAACTTCTCTCAAGTGTCCAAGGTATAATTCTACACCTTCTTTATACTCATCCATGCTGAAATCCCCGATGTTCGACAACAGCATATGTCGACAAGTTTTTTATTTAACTTATGCGTAGCGTTTCATCCGTTCTTGCCGAGCATTAACAAGCTGTTTTTCAGTGACATATCTGCCATGCTGAATACTTGTATTACCACGCGAAAATCTTGCTGCTGTTTTAACTTGAGTTTTCTGCAAGCGTTCCTGTACGGCTTTTATTTCTTTTTTTTCATTACAAAAAAGATCATGAAAAAGATTGATATTTTTGGCCATTATATTTTAACCAGCTCTATGGAGTATGAATGATCCAGAACTAGTTCCTCCAGCATTATGTAGAGTGATGTGTATATTTATTTAACAAATTGGAAGGGCTTAATATCAGAAAAAGGTAACAAGGGAAAGGTATTCTTATATTTATTTTATCTGACATAACCCTCATGCTTCTTCCCCCGTACTAATAACAAATATGATCTTCTGCTCACATTCAATTAAAAAATCATTAGTTACTCAAAAAAAAACATAATAATGACGATTAATAGCGATTATGAACTATTTGTTGCAATTATGACTCACATTATTAATCCAAAATCCGAATTTGACAGGTACAAGAACGCGTCTAATATCCTATAAAAGCGACGCTCCCTAATCCTTTGATCGCAATCGCTGAGCGGCCTGTCTTGCGAAGCGCAGGGTGACATTTTTGCGTCTCGCGGCGTTGAGTTTGAAATCAGCCGACGGGCGAAGGATGTCGGCGTCAAATCCATCTGTCAGGATCAGGCCCTGATCGCTGGGCAGCAGGTCGGTGGGGAAATTTTCATCAACGGCGAAATAGAACTCATCACAAAATTCCAGATATTCCTGCCATTTAGTGTCACTTCGAAAATCAGCGGCACCGCTTTTTATCTCAGCGATCAGTATCCGCCCTTTGTCATTGATCCCCATGACATCCACCCGGCGGCGGGTTTTGAGATTGACTTCGGTCATGCTGGCATAGCCCCGATCATCAAACAGGGACTGGACACCCCTGGCCAACTTTTTGCCCAGATCTGATCGAGTGTCCTTCATGGGCGCGCAGGCGTTGAGTTTTTCAAATAGGTGAGCATTTCATTGAGCCGGGCTTCTGACAGATTGCGGATTTCCTTGGACAACAAATTTGAATATTCCGTGGCAGTTGGGCTCAATCCGCTGGTATCGACGGTTATTTTAGGGTGGGAGAGGGCAGCAAGGCGGTGAAGATCCTCTGCATCATCCCAAATGATATTAAAATAGGAGCATACCTGCTCCACCAAAGACCAGGAAGGCAGGCCGCGGTGGCCATGTTCCAATGCAGAAAGGTAGGCTGAACTGATGGCCAGATCTTCGGCCATCGTCTTCAAACTGACATTTTGGGCGTCTCTCAGGGCCCGAACGCGTAAACCAAATGGGGTCACGCTTTTCCTCCTCTTGTCCTACCGCCGGGCTCGTTTGAGTAAGATGTAAAGCGCACCCTCACCCCCATGTTTTGCCTGCGCCGTCCGGTAATCAAGAACCAACCGGCGCAAATCAGATTGCGCCAGCCATTTCGGCACTTCTTCGCGCAATATTCCCCTGCCGCTGCCGCTCATAAAGGGCGCATCCTCGGTTTGACGAACAGAAGATCCTTTTCCGGTAATCACCAGTACACAGCGTTTTCCCTGGCGGTGGGCACTTCCCAAAAAAGACCGCAGCCTTGAATGAGCTTCTTTTCTTGTGTGGCCATGCAAGTCAACCCGACCTTCAATTTGAAGACGCTCTCTACGCAGTTTTTCCGATGTATTACGATCCAGTCCCGGAACATTCTGACGAGTGGAAGGAAGGAC
>JAESPT010000158.1 GCA_016765515.1 Sneathiella sp.
ATAATAGAGCGATATATGGGATATAGCCTGAGCTTTCCCTTGTTTGTTAGTAAAGATATTGGCGGTAGTCCAATCGCCTGACAAAAAAGCTGTATCGAGAAGATAGGCAGCATAACCATTCGTTGATTTCAAGGTCAGGAATACGTCGGTATAACCATTCAAGCTATCCACTCTCCATGCTCCAGAAGTTATACCATTTACAACGTCTAAAAGTACTATTGCGTTGTCACCGCCGCCATCAGATTTATCAGCGAGTACCCAGTCAAAGATTCCAAATGGATCGAGTGCGTCTATATTCGCTTGCGTGTCGTTGCCAAGTGGACCGCCTCCCGCAGCATCTGCACAAGCCGTTGAGCTTGTCAAATCAGCGCCGCTAACACCATCGAATATAACGGAGCCGAACGTACATGTCGTCGCAGATGCTGTCTGCGACAAAGCCGAAATACCAACAATAAAAACACCTACTGCTACTATTTTTGCAAAAGCGCGCATATTCTCTCTCCAAGTCCCTCTAAGTTAAGGGCACTATATTTGAATGTTTAGATATGTAGAAACAATTTCGCTAAAAATAGCAATAAATAAGAACATTCACTTGAAATTCACAAATTTAGCATACCGTGTTATAGTTAATTTATGAATTAACCATATTGTACTAAGAATAAATTCCGAATCAGTAAGGTAATTGATCAACTATATTTTCACATTATTATATTGCTAATATAAAAATATTACCCATCCCGTTTGTAACTGTTCCTAATTATCTCTGTTCTTTACAGTCCTTTGAAAATTGGCGCTCTTTTTTCGACAAACGCTTTAGCGGCTCCTTTGTGATCACTTGTATCAAAAGTGCTCATCATATGAACTGCTTCCCAATCCAGAACTTCAGCAAGATCAGAATGAAGGGCTTTATTCAGGTTCTTCTTCATGAACCCGACGGCAACGGTTGGGAGGCTTGCCAGCTGCTCGGCCATTGCTTTGGCTTCTGCCGGTAAATCCGCTTCAGACACTGCTTTATTGACCATTCCAAGATCGCAGGCTTCGGCTCCGGAAAGAACCTTGCCAGTGAAATACAATTCTCTTGCTTTCGCTGCACCAACAAGATTTGTCAGGAAATAAGATCCGCCAAAATCACCGGATAAGCCGACTTTAGAAAATGCCGTTGTCATCTTCGCTGTGTCGACGGCAATCCGCATGTCACAGGCGAGTGCCAAAGACAGTCCTGCGCCTGCAGCCGGTCCTGGAATTACAGCGAGGGTCGGCTTCGGCATTTCATGAAGATAACGGCTCACTTCCATGCGAGCCCGCAACTCATCTACTTTCAGATTAAAATCGTACCCGCCTTCTGCTTCTTCAGTACCTGCTTTATCAGCAAAGGACTTCACATCACCGCCAGCACTGAAGGCCCCTCCGGCTCCGGTCAGGACAACGCACCGCACAGAACGGTCAGCTGCAAAACGCGGGAGCGCTTCAAGCATGTCCGTTACCATATCACGCGTAAAAGCATTCCGAGATTCGGGACGGTTCATTGTTAAAGTGGCGACGCCATTTTCAATTGTTTCAATGAGATTATCAGACATGGTATTCCTTCTTCTTTTTATTTAACCAACGTATATAGAGTATCGATAGTAAACCCATATGCCAAATCAAAAGGCAGTCAATCTGCTTTTTAAGACATATTTTCTACAAAATCCTGGCCTGGATGAAAGGACGCGATCTTTTCTATTTGTTGTATGGTTTTGGCGAGACCATCTTCATTTCGAATAAGGCTCCCTAATTCTTCAGAACGCCGTTGCATCTCCTCGGTCCCTGTCACTTTTTCAATGGCGTCAGCCAGCATATCCGCGGTAAGTGATTTTTGCGGCAAAGGACCAACGCCAACGCCCAGATCATCAATGCGCGCCCCCCAAAAAGGCTGATCTCCAAAAAAAGAACAGATGATCGTCGGCTTTCCAGCGCGCAAGCCCGCAGCCGTTGTCCCCGCACCACCATGGTGGATCACTGCGGACATTCTAGGAAAAAGCCAGTCATGAGGAGCGTCCTCCAGTTTGAAAATTGTCTCTGGCAGATCGTCAACATCCATTCCGCCCCAGGATGTTGCAATTATTCCCCGGCAATTGGCTTTGGCCAGTGCATCTATCACTGTATCGCCGAGCTTTTTTGGATTACGCCCTGCCATACTGCCAAACCCCACATAAACGGGCGGTGGCCCCGCTTCCAAAAATTTCACAAGCTCCGTTGGCGGTGTCCAGTTATCGGTTCTGTCCAAAAAACAGTATCCAGTGACCGTCGCCGACTTTGGCCAGTCATCGGGCCGCGTGCAAACCTGCTCGCTATAGAGATGCAGGATTGGAATATCGTCACCTGATGCAGTTTTCAGAAAATCCAAACCTTTTTTAGAGAGCGACAAACCTGCTTTTTTTCGCCACTTTTTTATCATCCCACTCGTTGCCAACCGAAGAATGAATTTAGTGATGCTATAGGTCAGAAGATTGTAGTGCTTGCCAAGCCGCCAGGTCGGAAAGCCAATATTGGGGACCGTTGCCGTTGGGACGAATATGGGAAAGGGGCAGGCCAGGATAGCCGGTATCCCTTTTTTTTCCGCAAAAGACGGCGCTCCGCAAGTCTTTGGGTGAAAAATCAGAAGGTCAGGCTTAACCGCCTCAACCGCCGCCCAGCAATCATCCACAATGCCTTGCTGAACGGGCTTCATTCTTTTCATGTGCTTCAAGTTGGTTAGAATAGCCCGCCAGATATTTGTCGTGTCTTCCATAACAGCCCGCCCCGCAGCGCTGTCCATGAAGTCCAAAATATCATCTCTGACCGGATAAAACTCTAACTCAGCTGTTTCAACAAAGGATCTGAACCGGTCACAAGTGCAGAATGAAACCTTATGGCCCGCCTCTGACAATCCCTTTCCCAGTGCCAAATAGGGTTGGACATCCCCTCTCGAGCCGACTGTCAAAATCAGTATCTTCATAGGAAGCTGTTTCGCCGCACGCCAAACAGCTCCCTATCACTATCATTCTGCAGCAAGAGAGGTTACATCCCCGTTTTTATAGCTGTTGAAAAGACTTTCTCGAGCGGCCTTGGCCGCGTCCAGATGTCGGGCTTTCACATGCCCGAACCCGCGGATATTTTCAGGAATTTCAGCGATCTCCACCGCCAAAGACAAATTCTCGGTCGTTAAAGTACCCAGGATATCCGAAAGTGTTTCTTCATATTCCTTGATCAGGAACACTTCTTCTTTTCTCTCGTCTGTTCGGCCAAACGGATCAAGGGACGTACCCCGCAGGAATTTGAATTTAGCCAGCACACGGAAGGATTTCATCATCCACGGCCCATATTCCTGCTTTTTCAAATGGCCTGTCTCAGCATCTTTTTTGGCCAGGATTGGCGGCGCCAGATGAAATTTCAGTTTGAAATCACCTTCGAACTGATCCGCGACTTTCTTATCAAAAGCACCATCCGTATAGAGGCGTGCCACTTCATATTCGTCCTTGTAAGCCATCAGCTTGAAGAAGTAGCGAGCAACGGCTGTGGATAGAAATTCCGATCCAGTGCCCAATTTACTTTCGGCGTCCCGAACAACATTGACCAAGTTAGCATAACGCTTCGCATATCGTGTGTTCTGATAGTCTGTCAAGAACGCTTTGCGTCGTTGGATCATCTCATCAAGAGTTTCCAATTTCCGCTCAAAAGAAACGGGCGCATCGGGCAAAGCGATCTCCGTCACAAGAGTCTGATCAGCGGCCGCTTTTCGGCCCCAGGCAAAACTCTTTTTATTCGATTGGACGGCAACGCCATTGAGCTCAATCGCTTGTTCAATAGAGGCCAAGGACAGCGGCACTGTTCCTTTTTGAAAGGCAAAGCCAAGAAGGAATAAATTAGCTGCTATGGAATCGCCCATAAGGGCCGTCGCAATTGTTGTACTGTCAATAAACTCGGATTTTTCGCGGCCAATGCTGTCCGCGACAAGACCGGTCAGTGTATTCCGGTCCATGGCCAGATCCGGCGCAAGAGTGAAGGCGGCGACGGGGACAACATGACCATTGATAATGGCTCGGGTACGGCCAAGCCCATAGCTCTCCAATGCATCCTTACTTGCCGCCACGACAAGATCACAGCCGACAACAAGATCTGTCTGCCTGTTTGGAATACGGGTGCCGCCAAGATCTGCAGCCGCGGCTGTTATGCGCACATGGCTCATAACTGCGCCGTTCTTCTGGGCAAGTCCTGTCTGATCTAAGATGGAAGCGCCCTTACCCTCTAAATGAGCCGCCATTCCAAGAAGCGCTCCAACCGTCACCACACCGGTTCCGCCAATTCCTGTCACCAGAATATTATAGGATCCGTCTATCGTTGGCGTCTCAGGTTCAGCAAGACCCGCTGCAGGATTATCAACATCTATATCCGATGAGTTCACTTCCTTTATTTCCGGCTTTTTGAGCGTTCCGCCCTCAACCGTCACGAAACTTGGACAAAACCCCTTAACACAGGAAAAATCTTTGTTGCAGGACGATTGATCAATGATTCTTTTGCGGCCAAATTCTGTCTCCAGCGGTTTGACTGAAACGCAGTTGGAAACCACACCACAGTCCCCACATCCCTCACAGACCAAATCATTGATAAACACCCGTTTTGCCGGATCCGGGAATGTACCGCGTTTCCGACGTCTGCGTTTTTCAGCCGCACATGTCTGATCATAGATAAGGGCGGTGACGCCTTTAACTTCCCGCAGCTCTCGCTGTATTTTATCCAGATCATCCCGGTGATGAATGGTGACGCCCGGCGCCCAATTCACATTTGCCGCATATTTATCCGGCTCATCCGTCACCACAACGATTTTTTTGGTGCCTTCCGCATGGACCTGAAGACTGATCTGCCAAGGGCTTAACGGACCATCAAAAGGCTGCCCTCCTGTCATAGCAACAGCATCATTAAACAGGATCTTATAGGTAATATTAATATCTGCTGCCACGGCGGCTCTGATCGCCATCAAGCCGGAATGATAGTAGGTTCCATCCCCCAGATTCTGGAAAATATGTTTTTCATTGGTGAATGGAGATTGGCCAATCCAGTTAGCGCCCTCTGCCCCCATATGAGTATAGGTCTCGGTTCGCCGATTTGGCATATAGACAGCCATGGTATGACAGCCAATTCCGGCCATGGCCCGGCTTCCCTCTGGCACATTTGTCGACGAATTATGAGGACAGCCAGAACAGAACCACGGCGAACGGGAGACAGGGGCCGCCGGCATGGCGTTACCACTGTCATTGGCTTCCGCAATACTTATTCCCTCCAATATCTCTTTGGGAAGATCGCGCAACCGTAACCGGGAGGCAATTGCCGCAGCGACAATACGCGGTGTCAATTCCCCGTCAGAGGGCAGCAATACAGTCTCTTTTTCGTCAACTTTGCCAACCAGCTTTGGTCGGTTGTCCAGATCATAGAGAACGCGGGCCGCCTGCTCTTCGATCAGGCTTCTTTTCTCTTCCACCACCAGGATTTCATCCAGGTCCGCCGCAAACTCTTTCAGTCCTTCAGGCTCCAACGGCCAGGTGCAGGCAATTTTGTAGACAGACAGTCCAATCTCTTCGGCAAAAGCCTCGCTAATCCCCAAATCTGCGAGTGCTTGTTGAACATCCAGCCAGGCCTTACCGGTTGTCACAATTCCGAATTTACGTTTTTTGCTATCCTGCGTGATTTTATCCAGCCCGTTAGCCCGAACAAAAGCCTTCACCATCGG
>JAESPT010000159.1 GCA_016765515.1 Sneathiella sp.
TAATCGGTTTCCTCCCAGTTTTTTGTTATTGAATTTAAATCATTTTTAAAAGTTTTTAAAGAAGATGGTTTGGCATTTATGGAAACACTGTTAATGTTTATCATAATTAGCATTTCTTTTTTTAAATTTTTATATATATTATTTTTTTCAGAGACTTCTTCCTGTAGTTTAATTACTTCTAAACTCTTTAATTTGTTGCTTTCTCTTTCAATAATAACTGTATCACTAAAACTATAAAGAGTAATAGCGAGTAATGGTAAAAGCACAAGGCTTCGTAACCAAATGGCTTTTTTTGAGGTTTGTGTTTTCATAACTGGAAATCGTTTTTTGATTAATGAATAATTGATGGCATTTGCTAATTGTGGTTGTTTAGCATTTCGATAGCTATCGGGAGATGAAAATGCTAATATGGTTTTTTGATAGTTTATAGTGTTAACACCCTTATTAAGAACGCCCTGGTCTGCTAAAAACTCATGATTAAGCTTTATGAGATGCTTGTATAAATAAATTAAAGGGTTAAACCAAAGTAATACTTGTATGGTTTCTATAATTAAAACATCAATACTGTGTTTTTGTTTGGCATGTGTTTCTTCATGTAGAAGAACTTCTTTTGGAATTTCTTGAGCTTCAAATTTTTGTTTATTGAAAAATATGAAGTTGAAAAACGTATGTGGTACTATTAAATCTTGTAATAAAACATTAGTAATTCTGTTAGTTTTTTGTTTTGGATTATGCTTTATTTTGTAACTGATACCATATAGATTTCTTATAAACTTGAATCCAAAAATCATTACCCCTAAACTATAAATAGACCACAGAATTATAGGTAAATAATTGGTTTCAGGCGCAACTAACCCTGTTGAATAATCAACTGGTATTTCCTGAATTACTAGTGGTAATACTTGAGCAATGGGTTCTACATAATAAGTAAAGGTTACCAACGGGATACCAATAGCCAAAAATAATGCGCTAAGTAAATAAAAACGCTTAAAAGCATGCATGTTTTCTTTCTCTAAAAAAAGCTTATAGAAGGCTAAAAACAATGCTAAGCATGCGCTGAATTTTAAAATATAAATAACCATAATTATTTAATTCGTGTTTTTAATTTTTTTTAAAGGACTCATTGAACCTTGTTTTCGTAATCTTAACTTAAATTGAAAATAATAGTTACTACGGTTTCTTTTTAAGTTCGCTATCTATTAAAGTCCTTAGTTGTTCTAATTCTTCTTTACTCAAATTTTCTTTGGTAAAAAATGATGCAAACTGAGAGGCGCTGTCGTTAAAAAAGTTTTTAATAAGCCCATTTACATGTTTTGAAAAATAGTCTTTCTTTTTAACTAAAGGATAATACTCTCGTGATTTTCCGTAAAGAGTATAGGCTATAAAGCCTTTGTCCGACATGCGTTTTAATAGCGTGGCGATAGTTGTTGTTGCAGGTTTGGGATTAGGATAAGCTTCTAGAATATCTTTCATAAAAGCCTTTTCAAACTTCCAAATGTGCTGCATTAATTGTTCTTCAGTTTTTGATAATTGCATTGTTCTACAAAATTAGAATTAACTCTACAAATGTAGAATATAAATTTATTAAAACAAACATTTAAAAATAAAATTTTGTTAAAATGACTTATATTTGAGTATATATTGCAAAAAATACACCCAAAATGAACAGGCTTACCATTACTTTTTGTTGCTGCTTTTTATTTGCTATACCTACTTTCAGCCAGACAATTACCGATTTGATAGCTGAAGTAAATCAGGATTCTTTGGTGAAAGTTATTCGAGAATTCTCGGGTGAAGATGTCACCGTAGTAGATGGGAATACTGTTACTATACTTAATCGCCAAGAAAACAACAATGATGTTGCAGCCGATTATATTAAGCAAAAACTATCGGCATTAAATAACCTTACTATAAACGACCAGAGTTTTAATACTAATGGAAGAAATATTATCGCAACTCAGTTAGGGAAAACAAATCCCAATAATATCTACATAATTTGTGCGCATTATGATACTGTGGCTGATTATTGTGCTGATGATAATGCAAGCGGAACTGCAGCGGTTTTAGAAATTGCCAGAATACTATCTACACAATGTTTTGATAATACTATTATTTACGCACTTTGGGATGAGGAAGAAAATGGGTTAAATGGTTCAGGTTTTTACGCTACAGCCGCAGCTGGAAATGGAGATAATATCTTAGGTGTAATAAACTTAGATATGATGGCTTATGATGGTGATAATGACGACGATTTTGATATTGATGTTAGAAATATTGCAGGTTCTTTGGTTCTTAAAGATGGACTGCTTAGCGCATTGAGTACTTATGGTTTCAATCTTAATGTAAATGTTGTTGACCCAGGAACTACTGCTTCAGACCATGGAAGTTTTTGGAATAATGGTTTTCCGGCAGTTTTGGTTGGAGAATCTTGGTTTAATGGAGATCAAACACCAAATTATCATACAGCGGCAGATAGATTTAGTACTTTAGATATGCCATATTACAAAGAGATGACAAAATTGGTTTTGGCTTATATGGTAACTATAGGTAGCTTGGTGAATGTTGATAATACTGTAAGTACAACGTCAACAACGTTAACGGCAAACCAAACAGGAGCAGCCTACCAATGGTTAGATTGTGATAATGGTAATGCCGCTATTCCATCAGAAACCAATCAGTCGTTTGTGCCAGCTTCTAATGGTAATTATGCTGTGCAAATAACTTCGGGTACTTGTATAGAAATAAGTAATTGTGTTAGTTTTAATCTGTTAAACACTTTAGAATTTAATAAGAAGAGTGTTCAAGTATATCCTAACCCTGTAAGCTCTATTTTAAATATAGATTTACAAAATGCGAACCTTACAGTTTTAAAAATTGTGACTTTAGATGGCAAAGAATTATTAAGCCAATCCCTTGAAAAGCTCCATAACGAAATTAATCTCTCTCAATTTTCTAATGGTGTTTACTTCGTGAATTTAGAAAACGGCGGAAATACGGTGTCTTTTAAAATTGTTAAAGAATAAAAGCCTCTTAATTGGTCAATTTTTTTTTTGATCGAATACTTTCAATAACCACCGTTGAAATTATTAATAGCCCTCCTAAAAAAGTATTCAAACTGGGGATTTCTCCTAAAAATATATAA
>JAESPT010000160.1 GCA_016765515.1 Sneathiella sp.
CTTTCCCGCGCGAGAAGTTTCGCCAGAAGAAGTCTATTTTTCTCACCGCCAGACAAAGATTTTACGGGGCTTTTTGCCTGTTTTTCATCGAACAGAAAGTCGCGAAGATAAGCAACAACATGGCGGACCTCACCGCGCACCAGAAGTTGTCCACTTCCTGGATCGGCCAGCGTATCCCACATGCTTTCGTCTGGATCAAGAGCATCGCGATGCTGATCAAAAATAGCGGGGGTGAGGTTCGTCCCGAGTTTCACCTGCCCGGTATCAGGCGTCAGATTCCCCAAAAATAGATTAATGAGAGTGGTTTTCCCGGCGCCATTTGCCCCAATAATGCCAACACGGTCGCCTCTTACGATGCGAGTTGAAAAACTATTGATAACCTGTTGTTTAATACCGTCTTCATCAATAAATGATTTGCTGATATCGGTCGCATCTACAACAATTTTACCACTTTTCGTGCCAGTGGAGACTTCCAGCTTGGCGTTACCAACCCGACCGGTCCGCTCCTGCCGATCGGCGCGCAAACGGTGGAGCGCACGAATGCGTCCTTCATTACGGGCCCGGCGAGCTGTGATCCCTTTGTGAGACCAATCTGTTTCGACGGCTATTTTTTTATCGAGCTTTTTAAGTTCCACTTCTTCGCTGCGCAGGATTTCCTCAGACCATTGTTCAAAGGCTGAAAATCCCTTGCCATGAGTGCGAAGCTTTCCGCGGTCGAGCCAAAACAGACGATTGGTAAGGTTTTTCAAAAACTGACGATCATGACTAATAATCATCAATGCGCCTTTGAAAGCTTTTAACTCTCTTTCAAGCCAGAGAATTGTTTTGATATCCAGATGATTAGTCGGCTCATCCAGTAACAAAACTTCTGGATCGGACACGAGCGCTTCTGCCAGGGAGACCCGACGTGCTTCACCGCCGGACAGGGTTTCAAGAAGGCGCGAGCCATCAATCCCCACCCCTTCAAGAACCTGATCAACCAGGTATCCTGTATCAATGCCGGTTTCCTGTATTTCGTTCGGTAGCCCGCGAGCAACTTGCTCGGACACGGTGCGTCCCGGAACGATTTCCGGTTGCTGGCGCAAATAGCCAACCCGCGTTCCCGCCTGCACAAAGCGATCCCCGCCATCAAGTTCAAGGTCTCCCGCGATGGTTTTCAGCAACGTTGATTTACCGGAGCCGTTGCGCCCAACCAGGGCAATACGCATTCCCGGTTCAATGCCGAGAGAAATATTATTAAAAAGATCCCCGCCACCAAAGGTGACGCGAGCCTCTTGAAGAGCCAGAATGGGAGCGACCATGAATAAACCGAATTTCGTAACAGAGAATGGATTGACCGGCTTCTACCATTTTGCTAACCGTCCTGTAAATTTAATAAGCATGTCAGCTATGCGGGACAAGGTTCTTGCACCTTTGCAGAACAGTTTATATAAACAACATCAAATTTGACTGCCATTGTCCAAAGGGCCGACATTTTAAAAAACTTGTCCGCCCAGAGAAAATCAGAGTTCCCAATGTTTACTGTTGCTGCCCTTTACAAATTCGTTGCCTTGCCTGATTTTGAGGAACTTCAGCCCAAAATTCTGAAAGTCTGTCTTGAGAATCAAATCAACGGGACACTTTTGCTTGCAGCCGAGGGGATCAATGGAACTGTTGCTGGATCCCGTTCGGGTATAGAGGCACTTCTTGACTATCTCAAAACGGATCCCCGTCTTAGTGATATCAAACACAAGGAAGCGATCAACGAAGAGCAGCCTTTCTACCGGATGAAAGTACGCTTGAAAAAAGAAATCGTTACGTTGGGCGCCCCAGGGACTGACCCGCTTGAGATGGTCGGATCTTACGTGAAACCGGAAAACTGGAATGAACTGATCAGTGATCCCGATACGTTGCTCATTGATACGCGCAACGATTATGAAGTTGAAGTTGGAACTTTTAAAGGGGCGATCAATCCAAACACCCAGACATTCCGTGAATTCAAGGACTATGTCGCCCAGAATTTAGACAAAGACAAACACAAAAAGGTCGCCATGTTCTGTACCGGCGGTATCCGATGTGAAAAATCCACTTCTTATCTTTTGAAAGAAGGGTTTGAAGAGGTTTACCATCTGGACGGCGGTATCTTGCAGTATCTGGAAGACATTCCTGAAGAAGAAAGTATCTGGGAAGGTGAATGCTTTGTCTTTGACCAGCGGGTCACCGTTGATCATAACCTTGAAAAAGGGTCCTACGATCAATGCTACGCCTGCCGCTTCCCCATCACGGAAGAGGAAATGCTGTCCCCACTGTATGAAAAAGGAATTTCATGCCCGCGCTGTCATGATCGACTGACCACATCTCAGAAAAATCGCTTTAAGGAACGACAAAAGCAAATTGAATTGTCAAAAGAACGCGGAGAATCCCACATTGGCAGTAATAGCTAAGAGACTGCCCAATTTGACGCTCTCTCCTATTACGAAAGGACACCAAATCAAATAAATACGGACTTCATTCTGTTGAATTGCCAATTCAATTTTTCGGGAAAGATCTCTTTCCTGATTGAACCCTGATACTCGCCTGTAGTATCGTTGCATTCATTCACATTTGAACTTTTCCAGTGAAAATATTTCACGGGTTCAAAAAATAAATGCAGGAAGTTGATGGTCGGTTTCAGCGGTGAACATACACAGCAATTGATGCGACATTGGCTCGACCTTCAAAAAGGTCGGAACGTGCCGAAGAGGTCCGATATTGATCCGATTGCACTTGGCGGCAAACTTTTGCCGCATATTTTTCTTTGCTCCGTCAGCTATCATCCCTTTACAGTTTATTATCGGCTGCAAGGAACCTTTATCAACGATAGATTGGGACAAAATTTCAAAGGCATGAAAATTGGCCCGGAAACATTCGGAAATGCCGCCCAGGAAATTAGTGACATGTACCAACGGGTTGCAGTGGATCAAACACCTATTTTATCTCACGAAATGATACTCTCTTCCGCAGGTACCGAACGTCGCATTGAAGTCATCCACCTCCCCTTAGCGGATGAAACAGGCAAGACCGGATTTATTGTGGGCGCAATAGATATACTCAATCTGGTTCAAGCAGATGCTGACACCTTTATTCCAGATCACTGGGTGATCCAAAATACTGTTGCTCCTTCTGTTGATTGACGGATCTGTTTTTTCTCCAACACTTTCCTCAAACCATTTATTCAGTGCGCCGAATGGCCGCCGTCAGCAATCCCGCGCCAATTAAAAAACTTGCACCGCACCGATTGGCGAATTTGAGAGTTTGCGGTCGTTTGAATGTTGTCCTCAACCTACCGGCAAGCAACGCCCACAGGGCCACATTTGCGGCCGCCAAGA
>JAESPT010000161.1 GCA_016765515.1 Sneathiella sp.
ACACCGACTAGGTTTACGGAGATATTTCGTGCCCAGTCCTCAGGATCACTGTTTTCAATGGTCCCAATCGGATCAACGATTCCAGCGTTGTTGATCAAAGTATCTATTTTCCCATATCGTGCCAATGTATCCAAAACCAGTTTATCAACATCTTCATAGTCAGAGACATCACAATTTGCGGCGAAAGCTTCTCCGCCTGCATTTTTGATTGTCTTTAATACGTCATCACATGCCTCAGCACTGCGAGAACTGATGGAGAGTTTCGCTCCTAGCGCAGCGAGTTCGATAGCTGCTGCTGCGCCGATGCCACGGCTGGCGCCCGTGAGGATAATAACTTTGCCGGCAAGTTCACTCATGCTCTAAACCTTGATTTTATTTGATCATAATTGGGTTTTGACTAAGCCGATTTCTATTAGAAAGATGAATTAGGCTGTTTTAAAAATTCGATTTCATCTTCGGTGGATTGACGTCCCAGTATTTTATTTCGGTGTGGAAAACGGGCGAATTTTTCTATGATGTCATGATGGCGAACAGCATATAGAATTGCGTCGTCGTCTCCAAAGCTTTTAAATAGCTTAACAGAGAATATCTGCTCAGCTAGATCTTCACTATGTTCAAAAGGCAAAGCAGCAAAGTTCTTTTGGAAAGGCGCAAGCTCATCAAAGAATCCTGCCCTAACCATATATCGGGCAAGCTCGCGTGCCTTTGTATCTGTCGCAAAAGCCTTTGGGGTCTCTCGAAACATGTTTCTGGAAAATTGATCAAAAATTAAAATGAGAGCGAGGCATCCTTCTTTTGTATCCGTCCAAGCTAGAAAATTCCCATTTTCCGCCCTCTTAAAATCGGTGCCAAATTGTTTTATAATCGCTTTGTCAAATTCTGGGTTTATTGTGAACCATTCAGGTCGTTTTTCTCCATATAAATCGTGGCAGGGAGGATAGAACCAAAAATCCAGAACAGATTGATAGTCATACATATATTCGGTCCTTGAGAGTTTGAATTAATATCCTTTCAATCTTATGCGCTTAATGTCACGCTAGCCTAGTCTTTTAGAGATACCTAGCAGAAGTGCAATTTGGAAAACGGGGTGTGAAAGATGGAATATCGTCGGTATACAAAATACTCCTTGTTGGCTCTTGGTTTATTAGTCGGGGCTTGTGAAGATGTTGATCGTATTGATCAAAAAGAATTGCTTTCCAAAGTAGACGGTTTGACGTCACCGCAAGAAATAGTAGCCGCAATTGGTCCTGCTGATGACATAGACCGGGATGGTGCTTTAGAGCAATGGCGATATATGACGAATGAAAAAGATGTTTGTTTTATGGTCGCTGGAAAAGTTGCACTTCGGATGGTTTGCTAATCATTGTTCAGATTTTTTAATTTGCCGATTGTCCACTTTTTGGGACGTGCCTATTTGTTTACAAAATTTGTATACCACAATATCATAAGATCAGTATTTGGCCTTAGTTTATGGATGAGTATCGTCCTGGCCGTTGCCAGTGGAACCTTTATGCAAAGAGCCTGGGCTTTAGACGAAAAACAAGCTGTAAAGGCTCCGATTGGACGGCCAAGCGGGATTAAGGGCGCAGATGATAGGAAACGTGTAAATAGTCGAGAATATCCATGGCGTACAATTGGTCGGTTGAACAAAGATGGGAATTTCTGTACCGGTGTGTTAGTTGGAGAGAATAAGGTTTTGACTGCAGCGCATTGCTTTTGGAACAAAAAAACGCGCCGATGGTCTGCTGCAACATTTTATCATTTTGTTGTTGGATATGACAAAGGAAATTATGCCGCCCACGCAAAAGGCGTGTCGTATCAAACTGCTTTTACTCAATTGCCAGACTTATCCAAACAGGCGCTTCGCCGAGCGGATGACTGGGCAATCCTTACTGTGGATAAACCCCTCGGAAAACAATTTGGCACAGTTCGACTTAGTCGATCTTCCGCAGGTTCTTTTGTCGAGGGAAAATTGAAAGAAGGAGAAGTCTTGCAGGCTGGCTATAGCAAGGATTTTGCCCATGTATTGACCGTGCATAAAAAATGTAGACTTACCGACTATGTCAGGCTCAGCAAGTCAGAAAAACCAATATATTTTCATCAATGCGATGCAACGCGTGGAGACTCCGGCTCTCCTATATTTTTTGTTAAAGATGGAACGTACTCATTAATTGCTATCCATTCAGCGACGGCCCGGCGTTCTTCGGGGAAAGTGATCGGAATAGCAGTTCCAAGTCAGCAATATGTAAAATTTTTATATAAATAATTGTTAATATTTTATGCTTTCTTGATAAATCACCTAAATGCAGGAGAGAATTGTCTAATATTTTACAAAATGAACAAATTTAGGTAAAATAAACACCTAATTTGAATAAAATACCTCAAATAGGGGATGATTTTTGAAGATGTGGACACTAGCTTACAAATTAGGATGATTAATAAAATATGAATTTGGGCTAGTCTTGTAATTTGCGGATGTGCGTTATTTGAGCATATTCAGAAATCAGATTGAAAATGTCGATGTCAGACAAAGATAAGTTTCAACTGGACCAGGAAACTACTGATTATATCGAGAAAAAATCAGTGGTTGACGAGACTGTGCCAAGCTCAATAGCTCCATTTGAGCTGGAAAGTATTGAATTTATGTCGCAAGAGGGCGAGGAACTTGTAGATCTGGATGCATTGTTTGATGCGTTGAACCTTGTTGCCAAGGAAAATGCTGAAGCGATTAGTTATGCCGACAATCCTGATCAAGGAGGAGGGATTCTAACCGTGTCAGATAAAGCTCTTGCATCGGTTGGCGTGTCGTCCAATCTCGACGAGTTGAATGCTGTGACAAATGAAAATTTGACAGATCACGTTATTTCAGACGAGTCCTGAAAATTTACAGAGTTCTGTAGAAAAGGGCATGGGATGATCCCGGCCCTTTTATTTATTTTCGGGATTTAGCGCTCTCTGTGACACTGTCCTTAAATTTTCTTCCGTCATTCGTGTTCAGGAAAGCATCTAGGGCAACAACCACATCAACGTCATATTTTTCAGGGTTCGTCCGGAACACCTCCATAGCTTCCTCCACACTGATTGCCTGTCGATAGGACCGGGGTGAAACTCGAGCAACGAGAATATCTGTTATTCCTAATATTCGAGCAGACAAATCAATCTCTTTGCCGCTGAGCTGCATTGGATATCCTGACCCATCTTGTCTTTCGTACATTTGGGTGACCGCAGTAACAATTGCCTCATCAATTTCCATATCAAACAGCAGCGATGCTGCTTTACCAATATGGCCTTGCATAACAATTTTTTCATCATCTGTAAGGCGGCTTTCCTTCGTTCTGATCTCTTGCGGGATTGATATTTTCCCAATTTGAGACAGGTTAGCCCCTGTTGCAATGGTTTGTCTAACTTCTGGCGGTAGCTCCATGATTTTGGCGACACTGTTGGATAAATCTCCCATTCGATGCGAATGGCCGGCAAGATAGGGATCGTTATTTTCCATAATATGAACCAGGATCGTAATTGTTTTTCTTCCTAATTCGTCTTTCTGACGTTGGCGCATGACGAAATCAGTAATATCGCCAGCAATAGTGACAATTCCCATAAATAAAGTGTCATCATCCAATAGGCGTGATTTTTCTACACGAATAATCCTGGTACCCGCATGTGTATCCAGTTCAAG
>JAESPT010000162.1 GCA_016765515.1 Sneathiella sp.
CCATATAGTCATACACTGACAGGGATCCGTGCTTTCGGATCTGCTCTTTTAGTAAATCAGAGAGCTCACTCATGCGGGAGCAGTTTTGGTGCGAAATATCAAATAGAGGCCAATAACGATCATTGGAATTGAAAGCAGTTGACCCATTGTCATACCGCCGATCAAAAATCCAAGATGGGCATCTGGTTGACGGAACATTTCCACGAATCCACGCGCTGCTGCATATCCCACAAGAAAAGTTCCCGTCAGCAAACCCGGTTTCTGCGATAAATTTGATTTACGAAGGCCATAAACAACAAGGAAAAGAACGAGTCCCTCTAGCGCGGCTTCGTAAAGCTGACTTGGATGGCGGGGGAGCGGTCCTCCTGTTGGGAAAATAACGGCCCATGAAACATCCGTAACACGACCATATAATTCACCATTTATGAAATTGGCGATACGGCCAAAGAAAAGGCCAATAGGGGCAACGACTGCTAGCATGTCGGCAAGGGCCAGTGTTGGTATTCCTCTTTTCCGCGCGAAGAAATAGGCCGCAAAAACAACCCCCAGAAATCCGCCGTGAAAAGACATGCCTCCTTGCCAAACCATGAATATTTCTAGCGGGTTGGAGAGGTAATAAAGAGGCTTGTAGAAAAGTGTATATCCAAGCCGGCCCCCTAAAATAATCCCCAACGTTGCCCAAACAAGAAAATCATCAGCTTGTTGCGGTGAAATAAAAGAGCCTGGCATTTTGGCAAAGCGGATCATGATGCGCCAACCGATAACCAGTCCGGAAATATACGCGAGTGCATACCACCGAATTGCAAAGGGGCCTAATTGTACAATAACCGGATCAATATCCGGGAACGACAGGGCAAGAAACTGTGTCAGATAAGTCATACGTTGCACTATATAAATTATAGAACAGGATATGCAAGTACATCGGTGCTCAAAGGGTTTGCTTTTGACCGGTCAGCGCGGCATAGTGCCGCCGATATTGAAAGGGATATTTCCATGCAGACCAATTCACGCATTTTTGACGATCTTGCCAAGCTGGCTTCCGGTGCACTTGGTACTGCTCAAGGAATGAAATCCGAATGGGAGAACCTGTTCCATCAGCGGATTGAGCGTCTCATTTCAAATATGGACTTGGTTCCGCGCGAAGAGTTTGATGCTGTCAAAGCAATGGTTGTTTCTCTTACTGAACAAGCCGAAACGCAAACTGCGCGTATTGCAGCCCTTGAAAAGCAATTATCGACAAAACCAACAGCTGGTAAGCCTCGTAAAAAAGCAACAACAGGCAACTCCAAACAAACGTCATCCAATAAAGCGGATTAACGCTGATAAACAATCAATTACGATGCTGTGACGAGCTCGGTCTACTCGCTCGGTCGTGGGTTATCCACAGAAAATTTTCTAAGGTGAATGATTCTTGGTTGCGTCAAAATTAAAGGCGCACTACGCTAAATGTATGGTACTTGAGTAATTTGAGTACTATATATGGCCTGTAACGGAATTCCTGACCGATTGAGGCTTTGCGCGGGGAGCACGAGGCCTGCGTTGGGAATTTTCTGATAAGGAGTCCGGTAATGACGACTTTATATCTTCCCCATGACGAAATCGATGATCGTAATCCCCTTGATAAGGTTGAAAATATTATCAGCGATAATGACTGGTCTTATGAGCGGCAGGGGAATAACGAACTTACTGTTGGTGTAGAAGGGAATTGGTGCCAGTATCATATGTGGTTTTCCTGGCGGCCTGATATTCGGGCAATCCATTTTTCCTGTGCTTATGACGTTAAGATTTCCGAAAAAAAATATGCGTCCATATACGAACTCCTTGCCCGGATGAATGAACAATTGTTTGTTGGTCATTTTGATACTTGGCGGGAAGAAGGTTTGATCTTGTTCCGGCATGCTTTGCTATTGAATGAAAATTGCGATGTGTCGGACGCTCAATTGCAGGGCCTTGTGGATATTGGAATGGGAGTACTTGAAAAATTCTATCCAGCCATCCAATTTTGCGTTTGGGGTGGCAAGACGCCAGAAGAGGCAATCGACGCTGCCATGTTTGAAACAATGGGTGAAGCTTAAAATGAGTATCTCTTATCTTCTCGTTGGATGCGGAAATATGGGCCAAGCCATGTTGGGGGGCTGGATTGAGAAAAATGTCAAACCCAACGATATCTTGGTGGTGGATCCACAGTCCAAAAATTTGTCATCTGCCGATGAATTAGGCTGTCGTGTTTTTACCTCTCCTGTGTTGATTGAAGAAGAATACCAGCCTGACGTCATTATTCTGGCGGTAAAGCCTCAAGTTATGGAAAATGTCATTCCCACCTACAAAGGGTTCGCTGAAAAGGGGGCTTTGATTATTTCAATAGCGGCGGGGACCAGAATAGAGCTTTTTGAAAAATATTTCGGAAGAGAAACGGCTGTTATTCGGACGATGCCAAACACACCGGCTGCTATTCGAAAAGGCATGATGGTCTCCTGTGCGAATGGTAATGTCTCAGATGAACAGCGCAAGATATGCGATGTCTTGATGGCAGCAATTGGAACGACAGCCTGGGTGGAAGAGGAACATCTCATGGATGCAGTGACCGGCCTTTCAGGATCAGGACCGGCATACGTTTTTCATATGATTGAAGCAATGACAAGTGCGGGCATTGCAGCGGGGCTTTCCGAAGAGCTGGCGTCCACATTGGCCAAAGTGACAGTCGCCGGAGCAGGAGAGCTTGCATTAGGATCTACAGAAACGGTTGAACAACTGCGCATCAATGTGACAAGCCCGAATGGCACGACAGCCGCCGGACTGGATATCTTGATGCAAAAAACCGGCTTGACGGATCTGATGAAGAAAACTGTTGCCGCTGCCAAAAAGCGTTCTCAGGAGCTAGGGTAATTTAATACTCTTTAAAATAGTAAATTAATCACAATATTCTCGTGTATAGAAGGGAGAATATTGATGACAGAAGATACCTCCGAAAAAGAGGAGACGCCCGCGCCGGCAGCTGCCGAAACCGGCGGTGACACAGCACCGCAATCGGATCAGGGGCAACAAGCCGCTGCGAGCGGAGCCCCGCAGACCATGGGCAAAATGGTAATTCCCGATTTATCCCCCATGACTGACGGGCAAAGTGAAAATGTGCAGGCAATGACAGCCGTGACAAAAGAAGCGTCACAAACTCTGGAGAAAATTGTGACGGCCCAACGGGCAGTGTTGGAATCCACATTAAAGAATTTGCAGATTTCAATTCAGGAAAGTTCGGGTACTGCTGCAATTCCTAGCGGTAAAGTCCCAGATTTAAATGTGCAGGTGCAAAATCTGAAATTGTCGATCGACAAATTTTGTTTGTCGGCGGAAACACTGTCCAGCTCCACGGAAAAATCTTTTGTCACCCTCTCTCAATCTGTAGAGAAATCTCTCGCTAAGATTGAAGAAGTAGCGAACAAATTTTCAGGAGGCTGATTTCTCCAAGTTACTATTTGTCTCTGTGTGTCTCTTATCATAGCATCGGCAAAAAAGGAGAGAGACATGACAAAAACCGAAGAAATCGGAATTGAAGACTTTTTAAAAGTGGATATCCGTGTTGGCGTGGTTGTTAAGGCTGAGGCGTTCCCGGAAGCGCGAAAATCTGCTTATAAACTGCAAGTGAATTTCGGGGATGAAATCGGAATAAGAAAAACGTCTGCTCAGATCACCGACCTGTATTCGCTTGAAGATCTAATTGGGCGTCGGGTGGCGGCTGTGGTGAATTTTCCGC
>JAESPT010000163.1 GCA_016765515.1 Sneathiella sp.
CCGGTCGCGGTTTTTGAAGCGGGGGTCCTGGGAGAAGGGGCCAGTACGCGTAACGGCGGTATGGTCGGGCCGAGCTTTCATAAGCTGGGATTAGCGGGCATGAAAAACAAATTCGGGAAAACTCGGGCGGACGCCATTATCAAGGAGAGTGTAGGCTTCGTCAGCTTTCTGGAAACATTTCTGGAAACAGAAAAGATTGAGGCGGATTTTGCCCGGACAGGACGATTTTTAGGTGCGCTGAAGCCTGCGGATTTTGACTCCATGGCAAAGGAGCTGGATATCCTCAAACGCTCCATCAATGTTGAAGGTCATATGGTCGAGAAGAAGGATCAGGCCGAAGAGACGGGATCAACGCTGTTTCACGGGGGAATGGTTTTTAAGCGGGACGGGGGGCTCCATCCGGCGAAATACCATGAGGGTCTTGTCCAGCGGGTTCAAGACGCGGGTGCGTTGATTTTTGCCAAAACACCCGTCATTGAAATTGAAAATTTATCCGGTGAATACCGTGTGAAAACGCCTGGTGGTGAGCTTAAGGTGACTAATGTTGCGGTCTGCACCAATGGATATACCAAATCGGTGACACAGGATCTTCGCAAAAGGGTTCTGCCCTTACGCAGTGCCATGATCGCAACGGAGCAACTGGAACCTGAATTGCTGTCAAAATTAATGCCAAAAAAACGCATGTACGGGGATCGACGCAGGTTGGTCGCCTATTACCGGCCGTCCCCGGACGGCAAACGAATTTTGTTTGGCGGTCGGGCGACGGGCTTGAAAGAAAAGCCAACGGCAAATACGGCGCTTTTACGGGCTTCCATGCTGGAGATTTTTCCCGAACTGTCCAAACAGCAAATCAGCCATAGCTGGTCCGGGCTGGTCGCCTATAGTTTTGATCATGTACCGCATCTGGGTCAGTTTGGCGGCGGTCGCGATGACGGCCTGTATTATGCCATGGGATATTGCGGCTCTGGTGTTGCCCGCTCAACCTATTTTGGCACCAAGCTTGGACATAAAATTCTGGGGAGTGATGAAGGCAATACCGCCTTTGATGATCTGAAATTTGAAACCCGGCCATTTTATACAGGTAATCCGTGGTTTATGTCAGGCATTCTTGCCTGGCACCGCGCGGCCGACAAGCTTGGTCTTTGAGTGAAATAGAGAGGGCAGCGGTACAACTGTCACTTTGCTGTTGCGTCAATTTCCACATCTGTTGCGCCAACGAGAGAGCGTTGCAGGTGAAAAAGCGCCAATGGATCGTCGGGCATTTTACTGACTAACGCAGCAAAAGCTTGACGCGCAGAAAGGTCGCCGATGGCGAGGAGGTCGTGCGCTTCGCGGTAGGCTTGAACCTCTGGCGTTGACGCCTGTTGTTCATTAAGAGGTTCATAGGCTGTCACCGTATTTGATTTCCCCGCAAGCTTCAATTTGCCGATCGGGCGACCACAAAAATTCTCAATGTTATCGACGACGGTTTGACTGATACAGATCCGCGTGCCCAGGAGCTTATTGGCAGTTTCCAGCCGGGCTGCGACATTAACCGCATCTCCATACGCGGTATAATCAAAGAAAGAGTTGCCGCCAAAGTTGCCGATGATCGCGTCTCCGGTATTGATGCCGATGCGGGTTGCGCCCAGATTAATGCCCTTTTTTTGCCAGCTGGCACTATACTTCTGAGCAAAATTATCAACTTCCAGGGCGCAAACAACGGCCCGCTCGGCGTGATCCGTTTGGGCCACTGGCGCACCAAAGATTGCTTGAATGGCATCCCCAACGACTTTCATCACTGTGCCCTCATGGGCAAAAATAATATTAGCAACATTGTCGATATAATGATTGAGGAGATCGATAGTGATATCTGTCGGCGTTGCCTCAACAAGTTTGGTAAATCCGGTCAAATCTGTAAATAAGAAGGTCGCCTCCTGCCGCTCACCACCGGGTTTCAGCAGATCAGATCCGTCCGTTAAGGATTTGACAACATTCGGCGAAAAATAGCGCGAAAGGGCCGCGCGTGCTAACTGTGCTTCATTTCGTTGACTTTGGAGTTCTTTAAATTCGTTTAAATGAACAAGCGTTTTCTGAATAGTTGCCTCCAAGTCGGCAAACGCGATGGGTTTGGTGACAAAATCAAACGCCCCGCAGTTCATCGCGGTCCTGATGTTTTCCATATCCCCATAGGCGGAGATAATTATGGTTTTGAGTTCATGATGCAGCTCGTTCAACTTTGCCAGAAGAGTCAGGCCGTCCATTCTGGGCATATTGATATCAGACAGCACCATTTCCACATCGTTATCATTTTCGAGCATTTCCAAGGCTTCAATGCCGTCATGGGCAAAGATAAATTCCAGTTCGCCTTTTCGAATGGCGTGCCGGAAACGTTGGGTGATCAAAGCTTCGACGTCTGGTTCGTCATCGACCACAAGAATACGAGTAATATCAGTCATTTGCTGCTTGTTCCTCGTACATTAATAGAAGCTAAAACCGCCAAATTTATCGGTGTCACAGAGATACCTCCGCGGGTGATCCTGCAGGCATTTCGACGCGAAATGTGGACCCTAGTCTGGCTCCGCTTTTGATACTCAAAGTACCGCCGTGCTGTTGAAGAATATCATAGCTCATTGACAATCCTAATCCCGTGCCCTCGCCCGTCGGTTTTGTGGTGAAAAAGGGCTGGAATATTTTGTCCTTTATGTCGTCTGGAACGCCGCCGCCATTGTCAGTGACCTCAATAATCACTTTACTGTTCTCCATTCGAGTGCAAATGGATAACCAAGGGGGATCACCGCCTAGTTTGCTTCTCTTCACTGCTGCATACATACCGTTAGAGCAAATATTGAGAAAGACTCGCTGCAGATCTTGCGGGTGACAGACAACTGGCGCTATAGCGTCAGAAAAGTCTGTTTTCATTTCTACATTAAAACTGGAATCCGATGCTCGGGCACCATGATACGCGAGGTTCATGGCTTCTTCAGCGAGCGAGTTGAGATTGACTTTCTGCTTTTCTCCCGGGCCTCGGCGGGAATGCAGGAGCATGTTCTTGACGATGCTGTCTGCGCGTTTTCCGTGTTCCTCGATCTTCAGCAGATTACTGCTCACAGTTCTCAGTAAATCTTCGGCATCTTCTTTGTCATCTTGTTCAAGTGTCGCTATGGGTGTTTGCAGGATTTCAGTCAATTCGTCGAGCATTTCGGCCGACAGTTTGGAGAAATTATTGACGAAATTAAGCGGGTTTTTTATCTCATGAGCGATCCCGGCCGTCAATTGGCCCAGACTTGCCATTTTTTCTGAGTGAATAAGGGAATCCTGAGTTGTTTTAAGTTCAGCGAGTGTGGCTTCCGCTGCATCCTTGGCGGCAGCAAGATCCTGTTCCATACGTTTGCGGGCATCGATGATGTAAATTGAGTTCAGCCAGCAATCTCTGCCATCGTATTTTAACGGCCGCATGGCGGCCACCGTCCAAAACTGATTGCCGTCAGTATCATGCATCAGAACTTCAAAATTATCGAGCCTGCCTTGTGTGTCCAACAGTTCACCCATTTTAGCCTGATCCTGTGGATTAACAAAGAAATCAGAGATGGAAAATTTTTCAAGCTGTTTGTCCTGGACTTTGAATTGCAGGCGAGCCGCCGGTGTTACTTCCAATGCCTCGTTGCCATGGGAAAGCACCATTGGAAAAGCAATTGCATTGATGAGATTGCGCTGCATTTCGACGGCTTCCGATTGGCGTTTTTGTTCAGCGACAGCGGCGTCGCTTTCAGTGTGGCGGAGCTGTTCTTCAGCCTCAAGCCGATCCTGCAGGGCTTGTGTGTTTTCAAGCATCAAAGTGACATTTCTTATTGTTATTTTACGTGCTCTCAAAACGAATAGAATGAATGAAACGATCATAAGCGCAAAGAGTTGAGATCCAACGAACCATCCCAGGACACCATTCCAGAGAACAGCTCCCCAGGTCATCAGAAATATCGGCA
>JAESPT010000164.1 GCA_016765515.1 Sneathiella sp.
ATGAACGTTGATTTTCCAGCCCCATTATCCCCAAGCAGACAATGAACCTCACCCGCATTCACCGACAGTGAAACGCCGGACAAGGCAATCACACGACCAAAATGCTTTTCAATATTACGCATTTCCAAGAGAGGTGTGGTCATTTTATCGCTCCCCCGTGATCATACGGCGGATATAGGTATTGAGGATCACTGCCATTAACAGAATGATACCGAGAAAGACCCGGAAAAGAGAACTTTCGACACCGGCGAAAAAAAGACCCTGTTGTACAACGCCGAAGATCAAAGCCCCAAGCGCAGCCCCTATAACTGATCCATATCCACCAGTTAGCAGAGCACCGCCGATCACAACTGAGATAATTGCCTCAAATTCTTTGAGCACCCCTCTATCCGCCGCGGCTGAGCCAAACTCTATAACCTGACAGGTGGCAAAAACTGTTGCACAAAAGGCTGTGAACATGAACATGAGAATTTTGACACGATTGACAGGCACACCAACATAGCGTGCTGCCTGGGCATCACCGCCAGAGGCATAAATCCAGTTTCCAAAGCGGGTTTTTGTCAACAGAACATGGCCAAAAACAATGAGAATAAGGGCCCACACGATCAGCATGGGTATGCCGTCTACAACGGGTTGTCCCATTCGAGTGCCCCGCGAAAACGTCTCAATCACGCCGGCATCCCCCAGCCATTGAAATAAACCGGTCAGGATTTTACCGCCAAATAGCGGTGCCAGCGGATCCCCTTCTGCAACCTCTCGAACACCACCAATAATGGTTTTACGCGTCGCGTAAATAGAGACGTAAATCGTCAAACCTCTGAGGATATACAATGAGGCAAGTGTGACAATAAAGGACGGCAGGCCCGTTTTTATAACGAGATATCCGTTCAGCGCCCCAATTGCCATTGCCAGAGTGAAAGCCAACAATATACTCAACCAAAGTGGCCAACCCCATTGGACGGAGGTAACGGCGATGACAATTCCGGCGAACCCGATCATGGAACCGACGGAGAGGTCAAACTCTCCGGCAATCATTAACAGACAGGCTCCCACGGCGATAATGGCAAACTGGGCTGAAACGGTTGTCCAGTTCATTATTCCTTCCAGCGCAAACATCCCTGTATCTCGGGCAATAGCGAGAAAAAACATAAAAACCAGAATTGTTCCAACAATGGCGCCTAGATCTGGACGGATCATGGCTTTTCTAAACCGTGAAATCTCCTTTATCCGCTCGTCTTTTAATCCAGGTTTTGCCAAGTGTTGATTAGACGTAGCATTTTCGGATGTCATCTTTTCCTCCCCATCCCCAAATCGTTATACTCATTAAGGAAGCCGGGAATACGGCCAAGCCGTTCCCCTCTCAGCCGGATTCCTAGCGCAATTCGCCAGCAAATTTTTCGACCAATTTAATGTTGTCTTTGACAATAAAACCGGGCCCGGAGTTAATATGGCCTGAGGGAAGGACACCATACCGAACAAAGTTGGTCAGGATCACAACAGGCAAGTAACCTTGAAGGTAAGGTTGCTGATCAATTGCAAAATTGATTTCATCAGATTTAATGGCCGCCGCAATTTCACCGGATAGATCAAAAGTACCGAATTGCATTTCCCCTGCTAGTCCCATTTCCTTCAATGCAGCCAAAGTCGGATGAGCGGAGGTCGGTCCAAGTGCCAAGACACTGTCCACATCTTTGTTAGATCTCAAATAGGCAATCACTTTGTTTTTGATTTCCGAAGGATCCTGACCAGAATCGATCATCTGATTTCCAAGTTCTACGCCGAGAGCCGCAGCATATCCCTGACACCGTTCAACGGATGCCGGGTTCATAATATAGTGGTTTACACACAGGAATTTTTTGACCCCAGCGGCTTTTGCTCGTTGGCCTGCACCAAAACCAGCATCATATTCTGGCTGCCCTACATGCAGCAGAGCACCAAGCTTTTCTGACTGTTCATGTGTTCCGGAATTTATTGTGATAACGGGGATGCCTTTATCGACAGCATCTCTGATCGGACCTGAGAGGACGTCAAAATCAGCAATCGAGACAATAATGCCATCAGGGTTGGAAGCGGTTGTTTGCTGGACAATCCGCGCCATATCCGCAAGATCACCGGTTGTTGGATTGCGGTAGTCAACGGTTACGCCCATCTCGTCACCCGCAATTTTAATTGCATTTTTGATCGTATTCCACCAGGAATCAGAATCTGGCGCATGACTTATAAGAACAAATCGTTCACCTTCTGCCAGAGCGGTGGTCGCAATCGTTGCCGTTCCTGCCATTGCTAACAACCCTAAGCTGAGCCCAGCAATATTCTTTAATAGAACTCTCATCGTCTCCTCCACGTTTTGATTTTTCATTTTCCTGTTGGGTGCAGACAGTTCTATTCGTCGTAGAATCCATCTGACACAAAAAACAGCCTAAATATTTTATATACAAATTACAATAGAATTTATATTCCAAATTAGAAAAAAATAATGATACACTCTCCCTCTTGCTCTTCAAGAGCTGACATGTGTAATTTGGCGGCGAGTAGATTTGAAGGGTGCCAGGACTTCCAGCGCCGGAGAAATAATTATGAGTAATGACGAACACACAACCTTGCCTAAGTCCTATGAGGAAATGGTTCGCGAAATTTCGGCTCAGCACGACTCTTTGAGCAAACGCTTGAAGCAGATTGCACGTTATGCATTAGACAATCCGAATGACTTTGCACTGAAGACCATTGCAGAAATCGCTAAAAAAGCAGAGGTACAACCCTCAGCCCTTGTTCGTTTTGCCAAAGCTTTCGGTTTTTCCGGCTTTACGGATGTGCAGCGTTTGTTTCAGCAGAGGCTTCTCGAATCCAGGCCAAGTTATGATAATCGCCTGCAACATTTACGAGAAAGCTCTGATAATACACCGTTGGACCTCTTGAAAAAATTTGCCGTTGCCAACACAATCGCCCTTGAACATCTGGTTGAAGAAATGCCGGAAGAAAAATTGAAAGAGGCCATTCGTATCCTGAGTGATGCAGAAACAATCCATGTATTAGGGATGCGACGCTCTTTCCCGCTCGCGTCCATGTTTTACTACTCAGTCACAAAAATGGGACACCGGGCGCATCTTATTGACAATGTTGGTGGCATGCATGTGGAGCAGCAGACTAATGTGGGACCGAGGGACGCACTGATTGCTTTCAGTTTTTCCGGTTACACCCCCTACGTGACCTCAGCTGCAGAAAAAACACACCACGGGGGGATCCCTGTTGTCGCGATTACAGATCATCTACTCAGTCCCCTTACGCATTGCTCTACAGTATGTTTTCATGTGGAAGATGGTGCCGTTCATGATTTTAAATCTCTTGGCGCTTCAATGTGTTTGGTCCAAGCCCTTGTCGTCGGGCTTGGAGCCGTAGAGACGGATTAAAGACTCATTGCGAGATTTTCACCGGTAATCCAGTCTCAACAGATTGTTGGGCGGCGTCCGCCAGGATTAGGGCCACCCGTCCATCCTGCATTGTGGCCATTGGCTTTGCCTTACCTTCAATGCAATCTAAAAAGTGAGCCATTTCAGCCTTATAAGCGTCTTCATATCGTTCAAGGAAAAAATGCAGGGGTTTGTCTGATATCACCCCGTGTTCAGTGATCGTCGTGACGGCTGTTGACGACCGGTTATCCGCTTTGACCATCCCTTTGGAGCCGAACACTTCCAGTCGCTGATCATATCCATAGGCTGCTCGCCTATTGTTTGTAATGTGAACCAAAACACCTGAAGCTGACGTCAAGGTAACGGCCGCTGTATCAATATCCCCTGCTGCACCGATATTCGGATCAATCAGGCAAGATCCCTTGGCATATACCTCCACCGGCACCTCCCCCAGGATCCAATGTGCCAAATCCAAATCATGGATCATCATGTCACGGAAAAGACCGCCAGATACTTTAACATAGGATACCGGCGGCGGAGACGGATCGCGACTTGTGATAATGACAGTTTCAAGATCTCCTACAGCGCCAGATCTGGCCGCACGGCAGACGCTCCCCATTGTTGGGTCAAACCGTCGATTAAACCCAATAAGTGTTGTTACACCCGTATCTTCAATGACTTCTATAGCCTGTTCAACGCGCGCAAGACTAAGATCAATGGGCTTTTCACAGAATATCGCTTTTCCAGCCCTGGCAGACGCCTCGATCAAATCCGCATGGGTATCCGTCGAGCTTGCGATTATGACAGCCTTGATATCCGGATCTCTCAGCGCCTCTTCAATGCTTGCAGTGCTGGCCTGATATTTTCCAGCCAACTCCGCTGCCGCATCGGCATTGACATCCACCACATATTTAAGTTCAGCCCGGCCACTTGCTGCCGCGTTCGCGGCGTGGATTTGACCGATACGTCCCGCCCCAAATTGGCAAATTCCAATCATATAGTCCTCCTGAAAATAATGCTGTCCATCTTGAAGAGCAGTTATTGTCCTTGTCAATTTGAACAAAATATTCTATTTTTAAAAAAAAGCGAAATATTTATTCAGATAATCCTTCTTTTGGCAGAGGCTCGCAAGAATGGCAGCAAAAACTCTTGACGTCATTACCATTGGTCGGTCTTCGGTTGATCTATATGGTCAACAGGTTGGCGGCAGATTGGAAGATATGTCCTCATTTGCCAAATATGTGGGTGGAAGCCCAACAAATACGGCTATTGGTGCGGCGCGTCTGGGACTGAAATCAGCGCTCATTACGGGGGTTGGCGATGAGCATATGGGCCGCTTCATAAAGGAACAGCTCGTCCGCGAGAATGTCGATATCAGAGGTGTAAAAACCGATCCTGAGAGATTGACTGCATTGGTTATTCTTGGCATCCGGGATCAGGAGACTTTTCCGTTGATCTTTTATCGGGAAAATTCTGCAGACATGGCCATTAGCCAAGAAGATATTGACCCGGATTTTATTGCATCCTCCCGAACTGTCGTTTTGTCCGGCACCCATTTTTCAACACCAACGACAGCTGCCGCCTCCCGAAAGGCTGCTAAACTTTGCCGTGAATCTGGCGGCCGGGTGGCATTCGATATAGATTACCGGCCGGTTCTTTGGGGGATTGGCGGACACAATACCGGAGAAGAAAGATTTGTTGCGTCGGGAAAGGTGACCGAACATTTACACAGTATTTTATCGCTCTGTGATTTAGTTGTTGGGACAGAAGAAGAGTTGCATATTGCCGGTGGGACAACCAATACACTGACAGCCATCAAACAAGTCAGAAAATTGACCGACGCAGTTATCGTCTGCAAGCGCGGCGCTATGGGTTGCCTTATTTTTCCAGATACCATTCCGGATGACCTTGAAAAAGGTCTGAGCGGACCTGGATTTCCCATCGAAGTATACAATGTCCTGGGCGCGGGGGATGCTTTTATGAGCGGATTTCTGCGAGGCTGGATCCGCAACGAATCCTGGGAGATGTGCGCCAAATATGCCAATGCTTGCGGGGCCTTGACGGTATCCCGACACGGTTGCGCGCCGGCAATTCCCACCTGGACCGAACTCAGTTATTTCTTTGAACACGGCAGTCCCTATAAAGCTTTGAGGAAAGATCCTGAGCTCAATCACATTCATCGGACAACCACGCGTCGCAAACATCATGACATGGTCATGGCCTTCGCCATTGATCATCGCAAACAATTTGTCGATATGGCGGAGGAAACCGGGGCAGACTTGAAGCGCATTGGAGATTTTAAAATGCTGTCTTTGAAAGCTTTAACGGAAGTCGCCAATGGGCGTCCCGGTTTTGGCACTTTATTGGATGGAAGTCTGGGCCAGGACGCCCTTCATTGCGCCATGGAGGGGGATCTTTGGGTCGCACGACCCGTAGAGATGCCGGGTGCGCGCCCTCTCGAGTTTGAAGCGGGGCGAGACATGGGAACAATCCTCGCCGAATGGCCAATCGATCAGATAGTCAAATGTCTGGTTCCCTATCATCCGGATGATCCGCAAGAGATGCGCTACATCCAGGAAGAGAAAATCTTGACCCTCGCTGAAGCGTGCCGCCATTCCGGTCATCAGCTTCTTTTGGAGATCATTGCGGGTCCATATGGCCCGATAGATACTCAAACCGTCGCCCGGGCTTTGAGCCGGATATATGAAATGGGAGTTCGTCCAGACTGGTGGAAGCTGGAGCCGGCGTCAAACGCGGCGACTTGGCAGGCGATCACCGACATAATTTCGAAAAATGATCCTCAGTGTCAGGGTATTGTTATTCTAGGACTTGAAGCCACCTTGCCGGACCTGATGACGTCGTTCGAAATAGCGTCTAAATTTGATCAGATCAAAGGTTTTGCCGTCGGCCGGTCGATTTTTGGGGATATTGCCAAAAATTGGTTGGCGGAGACAATCGATGATCATGCAGCGGTTACGCAGATGGTCGATCGGTTTAAGACATTGGTTGATGGTTGGTTACGATTGAAGAATTCAAATGCGGCTGGAGGATAAGACCATGTCAACAATTCGGCTGACAACGGCCCAAGCGCTGATCCGATATCTGACGCAACAAAAAGTAAGGATAAACGATGAGGTTGTCCCTCTTTTTGCCGGAGTATGGGCGATTTTTGGACACGGCAATGTCGCGGCACTTGGAGAAGCGCTCTATTCCATGCGAGATCAATTGCCGACGTACCGCGGGCATAACGAACAAACGATGGCCCATGCTGCCATTGCCTATGCAAATTCCCTCAATCGTAAACGTATGATGGCCGTTACCAGCTCCATCGGCCCCGGCGCAACAAATATGGTCACGGCCGCCGCTCTTGCCCATGTGAACCGTTTGCCGGTCTTGCTGTTACCAGGTGATACTTTCGCCAATCGTCGGCCCGATCCGGTTCTGCAACAAGTGGAAAATTTCAGCGATCCCACTATATCGGCCAATGATGTCTTCAAGCCTGTTTCTCGTTATTGGGATCGTATCACTCGTCCGGAACAACTGATTGGCAGCCTTCCTCGGGCACTGTCCGTTCTTAACGATGGCGCTGACTGCGGCCCAGCAACGCTTTGCTTATGCCAGGATGTACAAGCTGAAGCCTACGATTATCCGATCGACTTCTTTGATGAAAAGATCTGGGAACAACGTCGTCCCCGCCCTGATACCCATGAACTGAGACAGGCTCAGGAGATCCTTTTATCTGCAAAAAAGCCTCTGATTATCGCCGGCGGTGGCGTTCATTATAGCGATGCAATGTCAACTCTCTCCGACTTTGCGCTGGACGCGAAAATACCCGTTGCTGAAACGCAGGCTGGTAAAGGCGCTTTGCCGTGGGACCATTCACAAAATGTGGGATCCATTGGCGTTACCGGGTCAAGCGCGGCAAACAGCCTGGCTGAGGACGCCGATGTCATTCTGGTCGTCGGGAGCCGATTACAAGATTTCATCAGCGGATCGCGCGCGCTTTTTAACAATCCGAACCGGAAATTAATTTTACTGAATATCTCTGCGTTTGATGGTCAAAAACATCAGGCATTGCCGCTCGTCTGTGATGCAAAGGAAGGCTTGCTTGCTCTCATGGAAGAGATGTCCAGCTACACAACACCGCAATATTGGCAGGATCTAAGTAAACGGCTTTCTCAT
>JAESPT010000165.1 GCA_016765515.1 Sneathiella sp.
AAATCTTTGTGGCAGGCGGCGAGATTGACCTATCGTCTTTCCTTCCCAAAGGGGCATTCCCAACGGATTTACCGACCTATCCCTTTGACAGACAAACTCATGTACTGGAACTTACAGCAGAGGCCCGTGAAGGCATCTACAGTCGCTGGGATCATCCATTGCTTGGCGAACGCGGCCAATCTGCACTTGGAGAATGGACAATAAATCTCGGAGCAAAAAATCCAGCCTTCCTGGCAGACCATAAAGTTGCCGGTTCAATTCTTTTTCCGGCGGCGGGTTTTGTCGAAATGGCATTGGCCGCATCCCGAACTCTCCACGGAGATAACGGTCAAGTCATTGAAAATCTTGAAATACATGCTCCTCTGATTTTGGAGGAAAAAAACCTGAAAACCATTCGCTTTGAAATCAAAGCAGAGGATGGCAGTTTCACTATTCGTTCGCGCCCGTATTTAAGCGAAGGTCAAGGTATGATCAATGTGACGGGCCGGATCGCTGGCTCCGTCATTACAGAGGCATCTGAACCCTGGAATATTGACACAGCCTTGGCAAAAGGCCCTACATTCAAGCAAGATGATTTTTATTCTTGTGCCAAAACATTAGGTTTGGATTACGGACCGGCATTCCAGGGATTAAAACAAGCCCGCACACACGGTGATTTCCTCTATGCAGAACTCGCGCTGCCCGAAATGAATTTGGCCGCAGCCTCTGATTATGTCTTGCATCCGTCCTTGAGCGACAGTTGCCTGCAAGCTCTTTTTGTTCTTCTGAAAGATCGGAAGGATTTACCTAAAAACACTGTTTTCCTTCCTTCAGTTTTTGGGAAAATAACTGTTCATATTCCAGGCGCGACGGAAATTATATGTCATGCAAAATTGACCCGGATTAGTGCCCGCTCAATCATTGCTGACTTCCGCCTGGAGGACGAAGCCGGAAATCTAGTTGCTGAGCTAGAAGAGTGCCGTTTTCGCAAATTTGAAAGTGCTTCAGCATCCAAGATACCATCCCGTTACAAGCAGGTTCTTGTTCCAGTAGATCTTCAAAAAGATACAGTCTCGCTGCTGTCCTTGACTGAATTGGCAGAAAAGGGATCTTCCAAACAATCCAAAAATATATCGAAATATGCAACATTCCGTGACGAAGTCCTTCCCCTGACCGAAGCCCTGACTTCTGCTTTTGCCTTTGAAGCGATTACAAGTCTGGGAGGGGATTTTAAAACAGGTGTAACAGCTGATGCCCTACTCGCCTCGGCTCTTGTTGTCCCTGAGCAAAAGCATTTCCTGGAATATCTTCTATACATTTTGGAAGAAGATGATCTGGTTATACAGACGGATAAGGGATGGCTCAGAAAAAATGATGCAGAAATCTATAATCCCGCTGACATTTGGCGTTTGCTGATCCAAGATCACCCTGAAACTCTACCGGAAATGACATTGCTTGGCCGCAGTGGCCTGATGTTAAAAGATATTCTTCAAGGCAAAATCTCCTCGGTTGACTTTTCCTACAATTCTGGCACGGCTATTCCAAAGTTTGCGACAGCAGGCTCTAAACTGACCGACACCATCGACGAGCAAACCAATGAAGCGGTAATTCAGATTGCCCAAAATTATTCGGACAATGCTCGACTGCGCATTCTGGAAATTGACGGTCACAACGTGCTTGGAACCAAAGCACTTCTGGATGAAATAACAGGTGATCAAACCAACTTCCTTTTTACTTCCACAAACACAGATGTCCATCATCGCGCCCAACAGGATCTCAGCCCGATGAACGGTGTAGCCTGTCAATTATTGGAGGATATATCAGCAGAAACCGTTACAAAACTACAATCTGAGTTTGGATCTTTTGATATTATTATCTCGCGCGGTACACCCTGGTCTCCACCACATTTTGAAGCGATTTCCTATCTGTCCCGTCATCTGTTAACACAAGGCGGCATACTGATCGTTTCTCAAACCAGTGAAGGGCGATTAGCAAATCTTATTGCCGGCGGTACCGAGGGATGGTGGAATAGATCAACAATAGGGCAAAAACCGACCCCGCTATCATTGCCAGCTTCTGCCTGGAGCAAACATTTGGAGGCGGGTCAATCCTTTGCCGCTGAAATCCTATTGGATGCAACGGATACCTGCTTTGAAAATGGCTTTGTCCTTGCCGCTGAACATTTGAAATCACCAGTTTCTCTTATTGAGGAAGACGTTGAGGATTTAGATCACAAACAAACTTCGATTACACTTTTCCTAACGGATAGCGCTGAAGATAAAGATTATGCGAAAGAATTGTCTAATTCGCTCCAAGATCGAACAGCTCTTTTTGTGTCGGTTGAAAATAAGGCAGGAAGATTAAGCGACAATCAGTTTGGTCTTTCATCCTTTAGTGCTTCTGCATTCCAGGAACTCGGCCGGGATCTTAGCGAACAGGGCGTGATTGTTGAATCCATTGTTCATTTGGCAGGATTTTTCGTTGAGCAAGAAGAAGATGCGCTGAACGCTCAACAGGCCCGCTGTGCCAGTTTGATATGCGCGCTGCAAGGATTCGAAGAAACTGTTCTTTTGGCTAAACCTTCACTTATTATTGTAACTAAAGGAAGTCAGGCTTTCGATGGTATTACGCCCTCTCCTCTTCAGTCTCCCTTGTGGGGTTTGGGCCGGGTTATTACAAACGAATATCCTGATCTGAAATGTAAACTCATCGATCAAAAACTGCCTGACGCCCGCTCATTGGCAAAAGAGATCTTGCGTCATGACAGAGAAAATGAAGTTATATTAAGCGGCTCGCAACGATTTGGTACACGGCTTCGACCTGAAATAAAACAAGCTGTATTCGAGAACTTCGTTGCCAATGTAGGGTTGAATTTTAAAGCTCCCGGAGCGCTTGAAAATCTGGCTTGGTTTGAAAAAGAAATTCCTGAGCCAACAGAAGATGAAATCTGCATCGAAATGAAGGCGACAGGTCTAAATTTCCGGGACGTCATGTGGGCGATGGGCATCCTTAAGGATGAAGCCGTGGAAAACGGATATGCAGGACCGACACTGGGAATGGAAGGCGCTGGTATTATTACCAAAACCGGTGCAAATGTGGACGGATTTGAACCGGGTGACCGGGTCATGAATTTCGCGTCCAACTGCTTTTCAAAATTTCTATGTACCAAAACAACTGCAGTGGCGAAAATACCAGACGGTATGAGCTTCGAAGAAGCGGCAACAATACCAAGCGTCTTCTTTACAGTGTATTATGCCTTCGAGCATTTGGCGCGTCTGCAGCCTGGTGAGCGTGTTCTCATTCATGGTGCCGCTGGAGGTGTTGGATTAGCTGCCATACAATACGCACGCCATGTGGGAGCGGAAATTTTTGTAACCGCCGGTTCAGATGAGAAAGGAGATTTTCTTAAACTTCAAGGTATTGATCATATTCTGGATAGCC
>JAESPT010000166.1 GCA_016765515.1 Sneathiella sp.
CGACGTTGCAGCCGATGCAATTGCCACAAAAGCACTCGCCATTTCCGGCCCGTTGGGTAGAACGATCGCGACAGGATCATTGCGCCCAATTCCAAAATCATTAAGCCAGTCAGTTGTTTCACTAACCAAGTGTCGCAAGGAAGCAAATGACAAAGATGGGCGGCTAGGAGCACTTAGAGCTTGGTGAGTGTCTCCGCCGTGAGAGAGAAGGTCCCCTATCGTCGTAAATTTTTGTACCATAACGAGTTGCTAACCACCCTTAATGTGAGAATTGAGCATCCATCCGGACTGATTACGCCGCCACAAGAAATAAATTCCGCCCAATGCCAATGCAACACCAACAACTGGCCGTACGGTTCCATTCATTTGCCATAACGGCACCGCGATTAATATCATTAAAGTAGGCAGGAAAAACAGAGTCCAAATCTTTTCTCCCCGATATTTCTGATACCACGGAAAAAGGAGAGAATACGCGGCGACGATAAGGAACGCCAACGACCAAGGCCGGGTCACGAACAACAGAATATTGTCATCAATCGCGAGGGATCGTGACAGGTTCAACTCCGCAATGGTGCCAAGCACCACACCCAAGATCATGGGCGCCAACGGAAAGCCAAGAACCCGCATTCCGTATCCGATAATGCCAAACCAGAACATCGTCCATATATCAAACGTCACATTGTGCAGGGCAAAAACACCAATTGCACAATATCCCAGAATGACCGCGACAAGGCGATACATGGGAACGCGTGTAATATGAAGAAAAGCCCTTAACCCAAATGCCTGCAGAGCAATCATGACAAAGTGGGCGAAGAAAAATGCGATAAAAATACCGTAGGCAAGAACCGCTTGATCTGTAATGAAAGACGGGCTTGGAACCACATCATGAATTAACAGAGCACCCAACATTACAGCCGTCACAATATCACCAGGAATACCGAGCGCCATCATCATGATAAGCGCACCACCGGCGGTGGCGTTATTGGCCGATTCCGGAGCAATAATGCCGTCTGGAATTCCAGTGCCAAACTTTTCGGGTGTTTTTGATGCTTTTTTTGCCTGATCGTAGGCCAGTATATTTGAAATGGATCCGCCAGCTGCCGGAAGAATTCCGGTAAAAACCCCGATCAAAGAAGACCGCAGCAAATTGACCCACCGGGACATGATCATTTTTATAGCTTGCAGATGTTCCACGCGAACCGCCTTCGCGTCCGTCTCCATCATCGGTTTCTTTGCCCGTTCCCGATCTTGGATATCGCCGAGTAGTTGGCTAAACGCAAACAGACCAATAAGAACTGGCAGAAAAGCGAACCCTTGCTCTAACGCATCATTACCATAGCTAAATCGTGCGACGCCGTTAATTTCATCCTCGCCTATTGTCGCGATCAAAAGGCCGAGAATTCCAGCAATGATCCCTTTAAGAAGCTTCCCCTCTCCGGCCAGGCTAGCCGTGATGGTCAAAGCGAATAGGATGAGCGAAAAATAGTCCCATGGACCGAACTCAAGACCGAGACGGGCGAGCTGAGGCGCCATTAGCACTAGCAGAATAGCGCTGATTATCCCGCCGAAAAATGACGACCACACACCGAGACCCAGAGCCAATCCGGGCTTTCCTTTCCGGGTCATCGGAAATCCGTCAAAAGTGGTCGCAACCGACGACGGTGTGCCCGGTATTCCGATAAGCATGCCCGACATCAAACCGCCTGACAGGCCACCAACAAAGACGCCCATCATAGTCGACAACCCCTGAATCGGAGTCATACCGAATGTGAAGGGTAACGTTAGCACAACACCCATTGCGATGGTAAATCCGGGAATAGCGCCCGCAATCAGGCCGGCGCCGACCCCTAGCGCCAACAACGCCAAGGTCTGCAGTTCAAAAACCGAGACGATGGCCAATTGTAAATTTTCAATCATAATTTTTACTCACCATACTCGGAGGATTTCACCTTCGGGCAGGAAAACGTTCAACCCAAAAGTGAAAATTGACCACATGGCGCCGACGGACAGAAGGGCGATGATCCCATGAATGAAATGATCTTTTATCGATCGCTCTCCCAAGGCTGTCAGTGTAAAGAATACAAACAGGACGCCGCCAATAAGCATGCCAAGAAAATCCAGTGTCACCAGAAATATTAGAAATATCCCATAGCAATAAAGAGCATTCTGATATCGCTGAAAAAAACCGCGAACACTGAAGCGGTTCTCTTCAGGCGATGGCCCTTTTTTTACAGATTGAAATAGATAGAGCGAACTGAACACAAACAAAAACAGGAGAATAAGCCGTGGCCAAATCTCCGCACCCATACTCTCAAATCCCAGATCTCTAATATCGAAAGTTGCTTTGAAGAATACGCCACACAATACAAGCAAGCAGATGGCAACGATGGTATCGGTATTTAAAGAACGCAAGACCATTCCCCTATTGTACACAGGACGAAACCCCACCGCAGCAACACGGCAGGGTATCAACCAAAAACACTATTAATCTGTGCGTTTATAAACACCGACTTTCTTCGCAATACCCTTCCAATGAGAAAAAGTCTGCGCGAAATATTTACCGTAATCGGCACTCGCCAGGTAATGGATTGATGTCCCTTTTCTAGCCAATGCTTCAGACACGCTTGGATCTTTAACTGCCTTGGCTAGAATACTATCGAAATGCGCGACGATATCGGCAGGTGTGCCTTTCGGCATAACAATCCCCCGGTCCGTACCGTAGATCATGTTAATCCCTTGTTCCTTCGCTGTTTTAACGTTGGAAATGTCAGCATTGCGCTCCGGTGTTGTAATACCCAGTGCTTTCAATTCGTTGGTCTGAATGTATTTCTTGGCTGAGGCAAGATTGATTTCGCCAATCTGAATATTTTTAGCCAACAGCGCCGTCATACGCTGCCGCGTACCATCGTAGGAAACATGTTTGAATTTAATACCTGCCGCATCTTCAAGCAGCAAGAAAACAAACTGACTGGTTGAGCCTAAGGTACCTCCCGCAGTGATTGTCCCCGGAGCGGCCTTAGCAGCAGCGATAAGACC
>JAESPT010000167.1 GCA_016765515.1 Sneathiella sp.
ATAGTGTTCTCGCCAAGGTGCTGGGCAACTTCAAGAACAAGGCGATTACCGTTGTTGTCAGTTTCCAGCGCATTCAAGATATCTGGAAGGTCGCCCGTAAACTGCACATCAACAACCGCGCCAATTACCTGAGTAACAGTACCGGTAGCCGATTTTGAAACAGCTGATTTTTTAGCAGGTGCCTTTTTCTTGGCAGGTGCCTTTTTCGCAGTGGTTGCAGCTTTCGCCATATTTATACCCTCGCATATACTAGAGCGCTTCAGCGCCCGAGATAATTTCAATCAATTCATTGGTGATTTGTGCCTGACGCTGTCTGTTATAGGAAATAGACAGTTTGTCGATCATTTCACCGGCATTACGGGTGGCATTGTCCATGGCGGACATGCGTGCGCCCTGTTCAGAAGCACCGTTTTCCAACAATGCCCGGAAAATCTGCACCGAAATATTTCGCGGCAACAGATCTTTCAGTATTTCAGCTTCATCCGGCTCGTAATCATAGGATGTGTCTGCCTCGGCGTTTTCTTCAGCCGCAATCTTGGGCGGAATAATCTGCTGAGCCTGTGGAATCTGGCTGATGATGGATTCAAATTCTGAATAGAACAAAGTTGCTATATCAAATTCGCCATCATCAAACAGTTTGAGTATTTTTTTACCAATCACATCAGCATCGGAAAATGCCATCCGCTTGATTTCGCGGATATCGATCAGATCGATGATAATCGAACCAAATTCCATACGAAGCGCATCTTTGCCCTTCTTGCCGATGCAAAGAATTTTGACGGTCTTGTTATTCTTCTGCAGTTCACGTGCATGCTCACGCGCTTTGCGAGCGATGGACGAGTTGAATCCGCCACACAATCCACGTTCAGCCGTTGCAACGATCAATAGATGAACATCATCCTTGCCGGTGCCTGCCATAAGCGCAGGCGCACCATCCTTGCCTTCCATTGACGCCGAAATATTCGCCAGCACACGGTCCATGCGCTGTGAATACGGCCGTGCAGCCTCAGCAGCTTCCTGAGCGCGACGCAGTTTGGCCGCCGCCACCATTTGCATGGCTTTGGTGATTTTCTGCGTCGCCTTGACTGAGGCTATACGATTTCTAAGGTCTTTAAGACTTGCCATCAGGCACTTCCTGTTTCAACAATTATACCGATGTTAAGCGAAACCTTTTGCAAAGGCTTCTATCACAGCGACGAGATTTTCTTTAGACTCGTCACTGACAGCGGCTTCATCACGAATGGTGTTTAGCAGGTCCATGTGATCTGCCCGAAGGCTAGTAAGCAGCCCTTTTTCAAACGCACCAACCTGCTTAACCTCAATATTATCGAGATAACCGTTCACGCCAGCGAAGATAACAGCAACCTGCTCTTCGGTTTTAAGTGGCGAGAACTGTGGTTGTTTCAACAATTCGGTCAAACGGGCACCACGGTTCAGCAATCGCTGGGTCGAAGCATCAAGGTCGGAACCAAACTGCGCGAATGCAGCCATTTCACGATACTGAGCAAGTTCACCCTTGATCGATCCGGCAACCTGTTTCATCGCTTTGATCTGCGCAGCAGAACCCACACGAGATACAGAAAGACCCACGTTCACAGCAGGACGGATACCCTGGAAGAACAGATCGGTTTCAAGAAATATCTGACCATCGGTAATCGAAATCACGTTGGTTGGAATAAACGCCGACACGTCATTGCCCTGAGTTTCGATCACTGGCAACGCGGTCAAGGAACCACCACCATTGTCGTCATTCAGTTTGGCTGAACGTTCGAGCAAACGGGAATGAAGATAGAAAACATCACCAGGGTAGGCTTCACGTCCAGGAGGACGACGAAGCAACAAAGACATTTGACGGTATGACACAGCTTGTTTTGACAAATCATCATAACTGATCAAAGCGTGCATGGAATTATCACGGAAATATTCACCCATTGCACAACCGGTAAACGGCGCCAGATACTGCATAGGAGCAGGATCAGATGCTGTTGCCGCAATAATGATCGAATATTCCAGCGCGCCACGTTCTTCCAGTATCTTAACGAACTGAGCAACAGTGGAGCGTTTCTGACCGATAGCAACATAGATACAATAAAGCTTGTCATTCTCGGGACCATTGTCGTGAACCGGCTTCTGGTTCAGCATGGTATCAAGAATAATCGCTGTCTTGCCCGTTTGACGGTCACCGATGATCAATTCACGCTGGCCACGACCAACAGGAATGAGCGCATCAATTGCCTTCAGTCCGGTAGACATTGGTTCATGCACCGATCTACGCGGAATAATACCCGGCGCTTTGACATCCACCCGTGAACGGGTTTTTGTCTTGATCGGGCCTTTGCCGTCAATCGGATTACCCAGCGCGTCAACAACACGGCCAAGCAATTCCTTGCCGACCGGTACTTCCACGATGGCACCTGTACGTTTAACCGTATCGCCTTCTTTAATACCGCGGTCATTACCAAAGATAACGACACCGACATTGTCAGCTTCAAGGTTAAGCGCCATGCCTCGAATTCCACCTGGGAATTCGACCATTTCACCGGCCTGGACTTGGTCCTAGCCATACACACGGGCAATACCATCACCGACGGATAATACCTGTCCAACTTCGGAGACCTGAGCCTCCTTACCGAAATTTTTAATTTGGTCTTTCAGAATTGCGGAGATTTCCGCAGCACGAATATCCATTAGCCGACCTCTTTAAGTGCGAGCTTTAGTGAAGAGAGTTTGGTTTTTAATGTTGTATCGATTTGGCGTGAGCCGATCTTTACAATCATGCCGCCGATTACCGACGGATCAACTGTTGCGTTTATAGCAACGTCTTTGCCAACAACGCTTTTCAGCGCTGCTTTCAATTCTTTGGTTTGTTTAGCGCTTAGCGCTTGTGAAACCGTCACATCTGCAGTAACTTCTCCGCGATGAATTGCCATCAACTCATCAAAACCGCGAAGCATACTTGGAACGACGAATAAACGCCGGTTCTCAGTTACTACCTGAATAAAATTACCAACAAGACCCGCTATTTTGGCCTTTTTTAACACAGCACTGACAGCTGCCAATTGTTCGCTTGCTGAAAATGCTGGCGAAGCCACCAGACGGGTGAGATCATCGCTACCAGCGAGCAATTCGCCGAACCGTTTCAAATCTTTTTCAACCGCAGGAAGCTTTTTTTCTGCCAACGCCAGATCGAACAAAGACGACGCATAGCGTTCAGCAACTCCGGAAACAAGATTAGCGGATTGAGCCACGTATTATTCTTCTCGAGCAATGGCACCGGACAATGAAGATCATTACTTCACAAATCAACGTGCCTGTTGAATTAGTTTTTGTTCCAAAGGTCATCAGACTTTCGGAGCCGCGCCTCACCTAGCACATGATTTTTCACACCGCAATATGTGTTCTCTTATGCTTTTG
>JAESPT010000168.1 GCA_016765515.1 Sneathiella sp.
CCGTTAAAAATATGACGCTTTGAAAAAATTAACACAGCATTTGATCCGTTCACATCTACTGTCTTATAAGGAATATGACGATGGAAAAGAAAAAGTCCAAGGGAAGTTGAGAGAACAACCTCGTTTAGGTCTGTGGGCGCTAGAACTATATCAATCCAATCGCTCTGTTTTACAGGTTACTATTGCAGTATTGTATGCCATTAAAAAAGTGGGATTACGTTTGAGAAAAGAATGACTGAAATAGACAGCCATTGGTTTTTTCTGAGCGGGAAGTATTTTAAACTCTGACATGTCTATTTGATTTTCAGCGGCAGCCCTTTCCAAATTAGCCGTATTTTCTAGGATGATGTCCATACGGTTGAGCAGCATCATTCTAAGGAGGGTTATTGTGCTTTCGGCCTTAAATATTTGATGGGCAATCTTGTTATTTTTGTGTTGCTCCAACAACCAAATAAGTCGTGATGTGCCATTGTTTGCTGCAAATATCTTCTGTTCAAAGTCAGCATTACTCAGCGTAATATTACTTTTTTTACGGACAACATACACCCATTTTACTTCAATAAAGGGCTGTGTGAACGTGGCATAGGCATCACGTGTCCTATTTTGGGTTGCCATAAAAAATCCCGAATATTTTCCATTCCGCGTATCAATTTGCGCTCTATTCCAAGGGACTTTTTCGATTTTCAATGAGTGCCCGATTTTTTTGAATGCGCATTGGATTATTGGCTGCCCCTTATCCGTAAATGTACTTGAGATTTGAGTTGCAAGAATAATCTCTTCTGCGGCGTATACTTGATGGGGGATATGCATATGCAAAATGAAGAGCATGAGTACCAAGCTCCGCTTTAATGTCCAAGAACAGAATTCAGAAGCGAATTTTTGTTCCATTGCTGTCTTTTCCTATACAGACTTCAATAGTGGTGTTGTAGGCGTTGAGAAAATTGGGGTTTTGTTTCAGAAAGGCATGACTGAAATAAACGCCTAAAGGTTTTTCGAGCGCTGGCAAAATGTCAAATTCACTCAAGTCTACGTTTTTTCCCAACGTGATTTTTTTCAAATTTGCTTGATTTTCAAGAACAATATCCACGCGACCCAAAGAGAGCATTTTAAGTAATTGTACAGATGTGACCGCACTGAAAATTTTATGGGAAATTTCCTTTTTGTTGTATTTTTTTAAGAGCCAGTTCTGCCTTGAAGATCCTATTTTGCTTGCAAATAGTTTGTCTCCAAAATTTGAATCTTCCGTTGTGATATCACTGCCTTTCCGAATAACATAAACCCACACAACCTTCATGAATGGTTGAGAGAATGTTGCGTAAGAATTACGCTGGCTATTTTGGGAGGCCATAAAAAAACCGGCATAGTTTCCGTCTTTGGTGCCGAATTGCGCCCGTTTCCACGGGACTTTTATGAAACTGTACTGGGTTTTCATTTTATTGAGAACGCATTCGATTGTCGGCTGCCCTTCAAGATTGAGCGTACTGTCGTCATGAGCAAGAATAATATCGGACTGGGCTTGAGCCGTAAGCATTGTTAATAAAGAAAAAATTAATAGAATTAGACATGTCCTTTTAGCCATTCACGGTTATCCTAAGCTGTCTTGTTATGAATAAAATCCTGTATTGCTGTTTCGAATAATTTCATGAATGAATTTTTGATGTAGTCACTAATGTAGAGTCTCAATTCCATATTTCCATTATTTAGAATATGAAGACGGAAACAGAATTAGGATTCTGGTTTATTCTCTCCGATAGGAGTATTGGGCTGTGTTTGTTTCTGAAATTCTATCGTTATAGTTTTGCTTAACAAAAAAATACTTGCTCATGCTTGACGTCCGGCAGTCGCCGAAAAGATTTATCGTATGTAACTTTTTGTAATTGCTTTATTTTTATAAAAATTAGATTTTCAAAACTTACTATAGATAAAGAATAAATTTTGTTGATTCACCAATAATAGCATGATGTCTTAGAATAGATTTATAAAATTTACATTTTTACATAATTTTTTAAGTAGAAAAAAATTGTCAATAGATAAATTATTCAATACACAATAATAATATCTACATTGCATTAAATATTGATTGAAATTTAGTAATTATATTGCGTGTGCTAACAAAATATATTCCATAAATATCAATTCACTCTGTTGACGCTTAAAGAAAAGCTTGCTTATACTTTTCATGTGCGCTGTATATGTCCGATCAGTCATGCAGCGACACCAAATATAAAAAAAATTATTCGGACGAAAATTGGGAGGCCGCTCTGTTTGAGTTTTTACAGTTGGTCATAGGCGGCGTGTCAATCGGATGCATATATGCTCTGGTCGCGCTTGGCTTTGTATTGATCTATAAGGCGACGGAAGTCGTGAATTTTGCCCAGGGTGATCTGATGATGCTCGGGGCGTTTTTAGCCTATACTTTTATTGGCATCTTTGGCTGGAATTATTGGGTTGGGGCAGCTGCTGCGATCGTCGGTATGTTCTTTGTCGGCAATCTGATCGATCGTGCTGTCTTGCGACCTGTCTTGGGACAGCCACAATTTTCCATCGTGATGGTGACGATAGGCATCGGATATGTTGCAAGGAGTGCGGCTGGAATGGTCCCTGGTTGGGGGACAGAAACCTACGCAATCTCAACACCATTTTCCAGCGAAGGTATGCGGCTTGTACCGGAATCGATGGGATCACTTGTTATTTCGCAAACGGATTTATCGGTGATCGTCGCGACGTTCGTTCTGTGCGGTATATTATACGCTTTCTTTACCTATACGCGACTGGGGGTTGGCATGCAGGCAGCCTCTCAGAACCAGCTCGCCTCCTACTATATGGGAATACCGGTAAAGTCTGTGTTTTCAATGATTTGGGGCATAAGCGCAGCGGTTGCCGCCGCCGCGGGGATTTTACTCGCACCAACCACGTTGATTGATACCAGTATGGGATTTCTGGGTCTGAAGGCTTTTCCCGCCGCAGTTTTAGGCGGTTTTGGATCAATTCCAGGGGCTGTTGTCGGGGGCATCATTATCGGAATTATTGAAACACTTTCAGGCTTCTATTTACCGCCCGGCTTTAAAAATGTGGCGGCTTATATTGTATTGCTTGTTGTCCTGGTTGTCCGGCCTCAAGGCCTGTTTGGCGAGAAAACAGGAAAGAGGGTGTAATCATGCGGTTTTTATTTAAAACAGAATATGATCAGGATATTCGTATTGCCAAGCACTCTGGTTATGTGTGGTCTTATGGCGCTTTGCTGATTGTGGTGATTGTCGCTCCGTTTCTGTTCGACGAGTATTATGTCGGTCAGCTGACACACCTTTATATTATGGCCATCGCGGGCGTCGGCCTCATGCTGTTGTCTGGTTATACGGGATTGATCAGTCTTGGGCATGCAGCCTTTTTTGGTATTGGCGCCTATACTGAGGCGGTCCTTACAGGAAAAGGATTGTCTTTACCGTTTATGGAAGAGCCAATTGTCTTTTCGTTTTTTCTCTCCTTTCCGCTTGCTGGAATTTTGGCAGGTATTGCCGGAATAGCGATAGGTATTCCCGCTTTGAGACTGGTGGGCATCTATCTGGCCATGGCAACTTTTGCCTTTGCGATCATCATTGAAGAGGTCTTCTCTCGATGGGAGAGTGTGACAAATGGGTATACGGGTCTGATTGTTGAAGCCATTGAATTTGGGGATATGGATCTAACCGATGGGCGACCGTTCTATTTCCTATCTCTGGCTGTTTTGATCGCGGTAATCCTTTTTTCATTGAATTTGCTTCGCTCTCCAACGGGCCGGGCAATGATGGCAATAAGAGATTCAGAAATTTCAGCTCAAAGCATGGGCATTAATCTTGCCCGGACGAAGACAACGGCCTTTGCATTAAGTGCCGGTATTACGGGACTTGCAGGTGCCTTGTTTGCCCATAAACTGGGTTTTCTTTCTCCTGAAAGTTTCACTGTGTTGCAATCTCTGGAGCTTTTGGTTCTCGTGGTTGTTGGCGGTATCGGATCCCTTCATGGCGCGGTGTTCGGCGCAATATTTGTGCTTTCTTTGCCTCAAGGGCTGGCAATTTTGAAAGACTATTTACCGGTGCAGATTGCTGAAACGCCTGGGGTTGAGCCGTTGCTTTTCGGATTGATTCTTGTGTGGCTCATTATCTTCGAGCCTTTTGGAATTTACGGTAGGTGGTTGAAGATCAAGCACTATTTTCAAATGTTTCCGCTTTACAAGAAATCGACTTTTAAACGTCAGAAATCCTACATGAAGTCGGAGAGATTACGATGACCTTTTTCAAAGCTGAAAATCTGGCCATCAATTTTGGCGGCGTTAAAGCGGTGGATGGTGTAAATTTTGAAATAAATAAGGGGGAGTGTTTTACGATCATTGGTCCAAATGGAGCCGGTAAAACAACGATCTTCAATCTTATTAGCCGGATCTATGATTCCACAGATGGATCCATGGAATTTGATGGACAGGATATTACAAATGTTCCGCCCCATGAAATTGCTGGACTGGGAATTGCCCGCACGTTTCAGAATATTGAATTGTTTGAACATGCGAGTGTTTTGCAAAACCTTCTTGTTGGGCGTCATTGTCATAGTAAGACAAGTCTTTTTGCCGAAACATTGTTCTTACCCTCTGTCAGGAAAGCTGAACTGGCGCACCGGGAGAAAGTGGAAGAGATCATCGATTTTCTTGATCTTCAGCATTATCGCGACAGTCTGATCATGAATTTGCCCTATGGCGTTAGAAAAGTGGTTGAGTTGGGCCGGGCGTTATGTACGGAGCCAAAGCTAATTCTTCTCGATGAGCCCTCTTCGGGTCTAAATGTAGAAGAAACCCGGGATATGGCCTTTTGGATTGAGGACATTAAACGAGACCTGGGCATAACAGTTCTAATGGTTGAACATGATATGGGATTGGTTTCAGAAGTCTCTGATCGGGTTCTGGTGCTCAATTACGGACGGATGCTGGCCCATGGGTCGCCACAAGAAGTGCAGAATGATCCTGAAGTGATCAAAGCGTATTTGGGGGGCTGATATGAGCGACGCAATCTTAAAAGTTCGAAATATCGAAACCTATTATGGGCCGATTATGGCCATTCGAGGCGTTTCCCTGACTGTTGATGAAGGGAAAATTGTCACTGTGCTCGGTGCCAATGGCGCCGGCAAGACGACAATTTTGAAAACCATCAGTGGTGTGATGGATCCGCAGAAAGGATCCGTGACTTTTGATGGTACCGAAATTCAGAAGAATGATCCTGATTGGGTGATGCGTCAGGGTATTAGCCATGTTCCAGAAGGGCGCGAGGTTTTTCCGTTTCTCAGTGTTCATGACAATCTGATGATGGGAGCCTATACACGCAGCGATAAAGATGAAGTCGCCCGTGATCTGGAAATGGTAAAATCCTATTTTCCGATTTTGAAGGAACGCGCCGACCAGCCTGCAGGACAGCTCTCCGGCGGCGAACAGCAAATGCTCTCCATCAGTCGTGCTCTTATGGCCCGCCCGAAACTGATGCTCTTGGATGAACCTAGTTTGGGGTTGAGCCCAATTTTGGTGAAGGAAATTTTTGGCATTATCAAGCGGCTGAATGTGGAGCAAGGCATGACGATGCTTTTGGTTGAGCAAAATGCTAATATAGCACTTCATACGGCTGATTTTGGATATGTATTGGAGGTCGGCCGTATTGTCATGGAGGATACGACTGAAAATCTTCTGCAAAAAGAAGATATCAAGGAATTCTATCTAGGGATGCAGGATCACGGGGTTCGTGGCAAGCGCCGTTGGAAAAAACGGAAAACATGGCGTTGAGTGATCGAAAGGGCGGGAGGTAATCCAATGAATGCAATAACATATCCACCAACCGTCATTGACGGTACGGATACAACAACAAAACTTTTCTGGGAACGGGTGAATAAATTCGACCAGAAAGTCGCCATGCGGGAGAAAGATCTTGGAATTTGGCGGACCATAACATGGGCAGAATACGGAGTTAATGCTCGTGCCGTTGGATTAGGGCTTGTCTCTCTTGGTCTCCAGCGGGGAGAAATTGTCTCTATTCTAAGTGACAATAATCCAGAATGGCTGTATTTCGATATGGGCGTCATCGGGGTCGGCGGCGTCAGTAACGGTGTCTACACAACAGACAGTGCCGCTCAGGTTGAATATCTGTGCCTGGACTCAAAGACCAAATATTTTGTCGCGGAGAATGAGGAGCAACTTGATAAAGTTCTCGAAGTTCGAGACCGAGTTCCTGACCTTCGCAAGATCATAGTCCTTGACATGGATGGTCTTCATGATTTGGATGACGATATGGTCATCAGTGTGGATGAACTATACGGCATGGGCGAGGCGTATCATCAAGCGAACCCGAATTTCTGGGAAGAGGAGATCGCAAAGTCCAAACCAAATGATCTTGCTATTCTGATTTACACATCTGGTACAACCGGGCCGCCAAAAGGCGCAATGATATCTCATAGGAATATCATGTTTCAGATTTCCAACCTGACACCCATTGTTGGATTTGGGCCAGAGGATGAACAGCTTTCCTTCCTTCCTCTCTGTCATATTGCCGAACGGTCTTTCTCGGTCTTCCTGCCTCTATATGCAGGATCGGTTGTGAATTTTGTTGAAGGGTTAGATACGGTTCCTGAGAATATTCGGGAAGTGTCACCGACTATCTTCTTCGCCGTTCCTCGTATTTGGGAAAAATTCTATTCCTCCATTACCCTGCAGCTAAGTGATGCAACGGGTTTGCAGAAACTGGCTTACAAATTAGCGATTGGTGTTGGATATAAGTTGGCTGACTGTAAGTTGGACGGCGAGACACCCTCTGCATTGCTAAAATTCCAGTTCTGGCTTGCTGACCTCTTGGTTCTCAAGAATATCAAACGGCTGCTCGGGCTTGATCGTGCACATTACCTGGGATCTGGAGCGGCACCGATATCCCCTGATCTCATCAAATGGTATCTTGGGCTTGGGCTGGAAATGTATGAAGTCTACGGCCAGACTGAAAATGTAGGTTTGGCGACGTCAAATCTTGTGGATAAATTTAAGCTTGGCACAGTTGGTCCTGCCGTCCCTAATACGGAAGTGAGTATTTCAGAGGCAGGGGAGATTCTACTCAAAGGTCCTCATATCTTTATGGGTTATTTGAACCAACCTGAAAAAACCGCAGAAACTGTTGTCGGAGGGTGGCTTCATACAGGAGATGTGGGATATTTGGATAATCAGGGTTTTGTAAAAATCACAGACCGGATGAA
>JAESPT010000169.1 GCA_016765515.1 Sneathiella sp.
ATTTCATTTTTTTGGTCGCGATCAGGAAAATAAGCCCCCTGCTCTAAACATCTATCAAGGGCCTCTCTAATGTGCTTAGCAACGTCCCCTTTAAATTCCGGCACATCCCGGATCTTCATAGCTCCCAAATACAAAAGAGGCGTGAAATTATCTCTCCATCTTTTTATGATTATTGCACCATTCTCTATGTGCGATTGATGCGAGGCATTCTGATTATTCCTTAGCGACCGTAGTGCGTACACTATCAGAATATACTTTTCCGCATCTGCTAGTTCTGCAAATCTGCCGTCGTCCCTGTTAAATTCATTATTCAAAGAGCCCAGTATCGCATTCAATGGCTCAGGAAAAGCCGTGACTAATTCGCAAAAAAATTCGAAATGCACGTCACTCGAATGCCAGTAAAATAAAGGAAAAAGTTTCCAAGATGAAACTTGTTGAAGTTCGGCGCGGGTCAGTTTTGCATATCTTTTTTTCTTTGCTGTAACTTGACCGACCATCAGACGAATTACCGCTCTGCCCCACAAGACTTCAAGTGCCGATTTTTTCTGATCTTTGTCTTCTTCCTCAACATCACCAGATTGGTCGTCAGTCAAGTACCATTTCGCCTGATACATCATATACGCGATTTGAGTGATTACATTAGATCTCAACAAGTCCGTTGGAACAGCAAACAATACGCTTAAAAAGAACGCATTAAGAGCCTTGTTTCTTTCCAAATCACCATAGAATGCCAATCCTTTCTTTATTTCCGCAACCCGTTGCTCCGCCTCCGGTTGGAAAAATTTTTGATGCAAAAACATTTGACAAAGGAAAGGCACCTGCATCCTGTTCAAGTTTTTTGAAAGGATTTTAAATTCGTGTATGTGACGGTTTACAGTTCGCTCGTACCTTTTATCTCTTATAGAAAAACTAAGTAGGAATTTTCTTTTGCCTGCATCTATTTGTTCGTAAATATCTGGCAATTCACTGTCATTCGCCGAATATGCAAAGCACCCGTCGTTAGAGCCTTCGAATTGATATAAAATATCTGGAATATGTAACTTGAAGAGAACGCAATCACTATCAAGTTTTATAATCGTCGGATACATTGGCACACCTGTGATTTTGAGATATGCAAAAGGACGACGCCAACATTCGGTCTGTGACAAAAGACTCCTGGCCGTTACCAAAGGTTTTTCAATGTGATGCTACTGGATGTTCCGTTCCGACTTTGACAGCTGCCCAAACCACTTAACCCGGATATCCATTAATCTTCCTGAAACCAGCATTTTGGAAAAAGTTGTTTGAAGAGCGGCAACAATCTGCATATCCGTTTCGCGGTTTAGCGCGATATAATAGTCCATGGACTCGTCAATTATTTCGATCACTTCAAACGTATCCAGACTGACACCAGTCTCCTTTGCATTAAAGTAAAGGCTGTAATCTGAAATTGCCGTTAAATCTGTTCTGCCCTGCAAAAGCATCCTGAATTGGGAATATTCGTTTATCACGCCAATTGTCTTGATTTTTCTGGAAATCAAGGATTCTTCTGCGACCGATCCCCGCTTTACACCAACGATTAAATCTTTTTTTTGGTTCATAGAGTCCGCTTGAATGTCAACGCGACTGCGTAACTTGACAAGAAAAATCCGCCGAGGGCTGATGGGCCCAATCCAGTGAAAATATTCTTCACGATCAGATTTACGCACAATGGAATACAGGAGACTGTTCGGTGTGGTTCTCGCCTCAAAATACGCTCTGGGCCATGGGGCGAGATACCACTGTGACACCTCTATTCCTGACTCTTCAATCAGCCCCCTTACAAGATCCGTAGAAAATCCGGTAATTTCATTGTTCTTTCGATACCCAAACGGTTTAAAATCCTCCGCCCAGACAACAAGGGATGGCAATCCCCCTGCAAAGACAGGTTGAATCCAAAACACCACAAAAAATATACTGAAAATCCGCACCATAGCGAGCGTCAACGGAGCATACGCCATTAATTTTGCTTCCCTTTGACCGATATTCTCACATCCAATCACCAATTTAGAATAAATGAGAATACTCGGAATATTATTGCGTTCGTTGTAACGGGTTCCGTCCAACAACGGATCCTGGGCCAAACAAACACGGCATTATATTTCTGCAAGCAAATAATAAACTTTCTAATATAATAGAGAATGTGTAAAATCTAAAAAAGATTATTTCAAAAACTGAAATAGTAATTATTTGATCAACAATGAGGATGGATTATTATTCAGTAATTACTTCATGAGGTGTGATTTTATCTAGCCAATCACTTTCTTCACACAAGAAATAAATAGTAAGCGCACTAATAATTTACGATTACTTTGGGGACCAATGGATCGATTTCGGGAACTCTCTACTTTTGTTGCCGTTGCAAAACACGGCGGTTTCAATATTGCTGCACGCGAACTGAATATGTCTCCGTCAACAGTGACACGCATGATCAACACCCTTGAAGCACGGCTTGGTGCCAATCTCCTAAATCGAAATACCAGGCAAGTCACGCTTACTGAAGCCGGACAAGGGTTGATGACTGATGCTGAGCGAATTTTAAGCGATTTATCTGAGTCAGAAGAGGCTGCTGCGGGCGCCCATAAAGTTCCAAGAGGAAAATTGCGAATTACAGCGCCTATGTTATTTGGTCAAAAACATATAGCACCAATCTTGCGCGACTATCTTGATCTCTATCCGGAAGTATCGGCTGACCTGGTTTTCGTTGATCGACTTGTCGATATGATTGATGAAGGGTTCAACATAGCCGTGCGCATAGGAGATTTATCAGACTCCTCCTTTTTAGCGGTGCGGGTTGGTTTTATCCGACTGGTACTCGTTGCATCCCCTGAATATTTGGCCCGGCACGGCGCTCCAAAAAATCTGCAAGAATTGAATGACCACCGGATTGTGCAGTTTCTAGGCACTCACAGATCACCCGAGTGGCGGTTTGTTCGGGACAAAAATATTCAGGTCGTGAAAATCAACCCAAGTCTCACGGTGAATACCGCAGCAACGTCCATCAAAACCGCTGTGGAGGGGTGGGGTATTGCCCGAATAATGTCCTATCAAATCTATTCAGAAATGGCGAACGGCACGTTGGTGGAGTTTTTGCATCAGTGGAACAAAAATGAATTGCCGGTTCACCTGGTTTATCCCGCAGGAAGGCACACCGATGCCAAAACCCGGACCTTCATCAATTACGCCGCCCAGCGCATTCGACAATTAAAAAACCTGAACTATACGAATTGATCAGATCTATTTCCTTCAGATACTCACACAGAAACCAGTGCTATAAATCCAAACAGGTTTACATCCTCCTTCACTGACTTATGTCAAACAAGAGAGTTCTTCGTCCGCATACAGGGAAGAGTGTGCCAGTTTGGAAATAAATGTTGAAAAAATTGCCGTAATCCGGAACTTCTGCGTAAGACGCTTATTCTTCAGTTCAGTTCTGTTTGCCATTGCAGGGCTCGCGACGGGTTCCGCTTTGGCCGCCGACTTTCTCATGTGTTCACCGCAAATTGCCCCTTGGACATATGTCGCGTCGTCACGAAATGATCATAAAATTTTTGCTGGACCATATCCCGAGCTCAAAGAAGAACTGGCTTTACGAAGTGGGTATTCCATTGAATTGATCGTTATGCCTTACGCAAGAATGGTGGAACAACTCAAGCAGGGTACGTGTGATTTCACTTGGACGCTTTGGTCAGCGAACCGCGCAAGTTATGCGCTTCGCGGGACAACGTTCTTAATGCTGGAATTTGGTGTAATGGCTCGGCCAGGCATATCGCTAAAAAAGTACTCGGATCTTGAAGGCCTGAAAATAGTTGTTCCCCGAGGCGTAAAAGTATCCAGTGAATTCGACAAAGACAAAGCTATAGAAAAATTCCCCGTTGTTGATTACCTGCAAGGGCTGAGGATGCTCAATCACAATCGAGCTCATGGAATTGCTGGCACATTTCTAACCTTTAACTATCATTTCAAAAAAATGGGACGAGCAAATATCCTACAAGACCGATTGCCTCTCAAAACGCTGCCAGTTAGCTTTGTCTACTCTCTCAAGTCAAAAAAATTAAGTGATCGCAAATTGTTGGACATAACAATGGCGAATATGGTCAAGGCTGGAACAGTCGGCCGAATTATTGAAAAATGGTTTGGTGCCGGGTCTGCCCGATTGCCAGACGATCCAATGGAAGGCGTTGATTGGAACAAAGACTGACCTGTTCATGGTGACTGGTTATCTGAAGTTGGACAAAAAAAACGGGCCGTATTTTACTGGCCCGTTTTCAATTCGCGTATTATAGCTCTCGTCAGGCAGCTTTTTTCAAATAGTCCCGGACAACAAGTTCCGCAATCTGAACTGCATTGAGGGCCGCCCCTTTACGTAGGTTGTCAGAAACACACCACAGGTTAATCGCATTATCAAGTGTCGCATCATCGCGAATACGAGAGACAAAAGTGGCGAATTCACCAACACATTCAACAGGAGTCACATAGCCGTTTTCTTCGGGATTATCGACGATAAGAACACCTTCAGCTTCCCGAAGAATTTCCCGGGCTTCATCGGCTGAGAGCGGAGTCTCAAACTCGATATTAACACTCTCCGCATGCCCGACAAAAACAGGAACGCGGACGCATGTCGCTGTCAGTTTAATGGCCGGGTCGACAATTTTCTTTGTCTCCACAACCATTTTCCATTCTTCCTTGGTATACCTGTCATCCAAAAACACATCTATATGCGGAATAACATTAAAGGCG
>JAESPT010000170.1 GCA_016765515.1 Sneathiella sp.
AAGCGTTTCACCGTGCGGGCGGCGTACCAGCCGTTATGCATGAGTTGTTGCAAGCGGATCGTTTGCATGGTGACTGTATGACCGTGGCCGGGACGACGATTGCTGAAAATGCCCGGGAAACAGTCGATCGCCGATTGGTGAAACCTTATAATGAGCCCATGAAAGAAAAAGCAGGTTTCTTGGTCATGAAAGGCAACTTGTTTGATGCGGCGATTATGAAAACAGCGGCCATTGATGAGGATTTCCAAAATCGTTTTCTAAATAACCCCGATGACCTAAATGCTTTTGAAGGGCGTGCAATTGTTTTTGAAGGGTCCGAGGATTATCACGCACGTGTCAATGACCCGGCTTTGGAAATGGATGAAAATTCAATTTTGGTTATTCGTTATACGGGGCCAATCGGCTGGCCGGGATCTGCTGAAGTTGTCAACATGCAGCCGTCTAATGCCCTGCTGAAGCGAGGAATTATGTCCCTGCCGACTATCGGAGATGGCCGCCAAAGCGGTACATCGGGAAGCCCTTCGATCTTGAACGGATCCCCTGAAGCATCTGAAGGCAAGGGACTTGCTCTACTGCAGACGGGTGACATAATTCGCGTGGATTTGAATAAAAAATCTGTGGATATGTTGGTCTCTGATGAAACGCTTGCAAGCCGAGCAAAAAATATCGTGGATAGGACACCTGAAAGCCAAACACCGTGGCAGGAAATTTATCGATCTACAGTGGGCCCGCTTTCCAGTGGCGGCTGTATGGAACTCGCCACAGTTTATCAAAATGTTCGAGCAGCCAAACCCAGAAATAATCACTGATGGCGCCGTCTATGGCTAAGAAGTCGCCCGTGATAACCTTGATCGGGGAATGTATGGTCGAGTTGAGGGAGGAGGCCGATGGTCGCCTTTCTCGAGGTTTTGGCGGTGATGTTCTAAATACTGCTGTCTATCTGAGCCGTCTTTTCGGGCCGGATGCGTTCGTCCGGTTTGCGACAATCATGGGGGATGACCCCTATAGCAACGGGCTGATTGACGCTTGGAAAAGGGAAGGCGTTGACTGCGCGTTGGTTGGACGGAAAAAAAACAGCCGCTCTGGCCTCTATATTATCCAGACGGATGAGAGCGGGGAAAGATCATTTCACTATTGGCGAAGCGTTGCGCCTGCACGCGAATTCATGAATTTGAATTGGCAGTTCCTGCAAGACAAAGCCTTCGACAGTGAGTGGATATATTTATCTGGAATTTCGATTGCCATTTTGCGTGACGATGGACGGGACCGCATGTTGGGCGCCTTGAAAGATGCAAAAGGTAAAGGCAAGAAGGTTATTTTTGATGGCAATTACCGTCCGATTCTATGGGACAATAAAACCACTGCCAAAAACTGGTACGAGCAATTTTGGACTTTGAGCGATGTTGCACTTGCCGGAGCAGAAGACGAAAGTCATGTTTTCGGTGATAAAACAGCCGAGGAGACTCTCAATAGATTGTTGGGTTATGGAATTTCAGAAGTTGTTGTAAAGCAAGGCGCTGGACCTGTTCTATTGAGCTCACCACAAGGTCAGGCCAATATTCCGATCAAGGACGTTTCAGAAATTATCGATACGACAGCCGCCGGAGACTCCTTCAACGCAGGCTATCTATATGGTCGTTTAACTGGACTGAACATGAGTTCATCGGCAAAAATTGGGGCCACTATTTCTGCTACAGTAATTCAATATCCCGGCGCCATAATTCCGCGCGAAAATATGCCTGATTTGGAGGCGAGTGAATTTACATGACAGCTCTGGAAACTATTCTTTCAAAAAAAATTAAAATCAGTTGTTGCAGGTGAGTGGATTGAGGATATTTCTCCGCTTTATGACGGGCTGTTGACCACGAAAGCGAAACTTTCGACGCATTTAGCGGCAAGAAACAAGATCACGGGGCAGCATTGAAAGTTCATGATACAATCTTGCCCCTGCAATCAAATTAGACCCGCCAAGGCATTACCTTGCGGGTCTTTTTTGTCAGCGGTAATGATATCTTTTTGGATACTCATCGTTGGGTGGAGGTGATTAGTGCTTAATTGGTATCTTTCCCTTCCCGTTGCATTTGTGGCATGGGATTGTTTCGCCGCCTTTTGTTGTTGACCCCGATCCATCACAAAAAACACATATATTCGAATTTTTTTTACCTTTTCCCATTATCGTCTCCGGATTTGCGTTTGGCGATGCCGTGAGTACAGCACCTCAGAAAGTGACTCTGTATAGCGTGAGATTACGGACCCCCTGATCAGGGGCTAATTCGTAACTTCTTCAACTTTCCCCTGGCCGTGGAAAATGTAGGCTTTTCCCGGGGCGACTAGGAATTCCGCATCCTTGTTGCTATTTGGATGAATCTTGAACAGAACGCCCGATGCCGCAACAGATCCCCGGTGAGCGTCAGCAATTAATGTTTTTTGGGCTGGCACCCAATTTACAGTATCCGCGTAGTTATACACGGAGAATGAAACGTCGCGTCCGGACGCATTAAAAATAGCGGCAGCTTTGACGGCAGCGCCCCCGATCAAGGAAGCGATGTCATTTCGGGCAACGTCATAAAAGTCGTTCAAGTTTACAGAAATCTCTACTTCGGTATCCATTATATTCTCCTTTGGGTGAAATTTAAATTTTTACTTTCTACCTCAAGCAGAACGTTAGCACCGTTGTTTCGGTAAATATTCCTGTATTGCATGCATACTGAGAAAGTTTTAACCCAAATAGTTGCGTGTCACGCATCTTCGAGACTAGGTGAGAGAATTTAGGAAATTGGTTAAGGCTCTGCGGGCGTGGGGGGATAGCTTCGCAATCTCAGCTATGTCTTCAAGGTTGTCCTGGTGAGCTGAGACGTCGTTGACATTTCGGAAGAGCCAATCCATCGAGATATCCAAGGTATCGCATAGTAATATTGCGTGAGTGATTGATATTTTGTTGCCTGCTGACCACTGTGAAACCGTGCTTTCATTGACGTCCAACTCGGCGGCTACGGCAGACAGTTTGTTAAACCCTTTGCTTGATATAGCTTCTTTCAACCTGGAGCCCCATGCTTTGTCCATATAATTTCAGCCTCTTATATTGATCTTGTTTGGGAGCTGGGTATTCTTGCGTAAAATATTTTTATAATATATGTCGAAATATGTAGTGAAAAGAGACTATTTTTCTTAAATTTCCAAGAGTTTGACGGCGTTTAATTTGGGTAAATTGGATTGCTTCATCGCATTTGAGGCGTTGTGCTGAATAATTCAGCCACAATCTCTTTTCTTTTTTGCTGTCTCTGTCTGTCGGCATTGTAAAACATTTTATGCATGTATTAGCCAAGGGCAACGGTGAGCCAAATGAGGGGAGTTATCCTCGGTGCGAAAACAAATATATGAGCTACTGTTTTAACCATTCGGAATTTTTTATGCATTCAATGGCAGCGCAAGAAGTTAGTCTTAGTTTTGACAAAGCAGTTCCAGAAAATCCTGTAGGACAAGGGAGTGATGTCTGTTGCCACGGGAAATTGCACATATGGGTGAGGTATACCCAAAGGTTTCCGGGAGTATTTCGTAGTTGGTCCCGCTCATGGATTTAAGGCAATGAGCCGGGAAGAAGCCCAGATAAATCCCGCTTTGAACCAGGGCCAAAACGGCCTCCGTCTGATAGACGGTACTGCCAACGGGAAAAAGCTGTTTCCTGTTTCTGAGTTTATCGCTTTCAAAATAGCCGCGATAAACAAGGGCGTGTGAGTAGACTTCTTTTTCGGTTAGGGCTGCTTTTGTTTGAATTGCCTGTGCAATGGGATGAGCGCCCCCACAAAACAAGCCGACCCTTTCGTCATATAGATAATTATAATCGAGGCTCGGATGCCGCTGATAATCCGGAATGATGCCAATATGGAGGCGACCATCGATGACGCCGCGTTCCACTTCGCTTGGGGTGCCAACCATCAAGTTTATGGAAACCCCCGGCGCGGTATCTCTGAAGTTTTTGATCGCCTCAACCAGTGGGTTATTTTCATCTGAAACCGTATAATCAATCATGCCAATCTCGATCTTGCCGACGAGCCGATTGTTGATACTGGCAATGTTCGTATTGAAGTCTTCCGTGGATTTCAGCAATTGATCGATAAATTCCAGGGTCTGCTTCCCCTGCTGCGTGAGATAAAATCCGCTGCGGCTTCGATGACATAAACGAAGGCCCAGGCGGGTTTCCAGATCTGATATCTGCCGGGAGATTGTTGACCGCCCAACCCCAAGCTCCGTTTGTGCTGCCGACAGGCCGCCGCATTCAATGACGGTTTTAAAAACGCGCATCAGGCGTAAATCGATATCACTGACTTTACCTGAAAACGCTTTTTTCCGCCGTGCCATACATCACCTGAATGTAGAATTTTTAAGTTTCATATTTATCAAACAAAAATTCGAATTATGCAAGTTTACGCTGCGCATTACGGTGCCTAAAATTGAGGAAATTGCATATTGAAGGGGACTGTCTTGGCTTTGACTTCTGAACGATTGGAAAAATTGCGGCAAAAATTTGCCGGCGCGAATGGCGGAGATATGTATGATCCGAAATTCAAGCAGATCGCCAGCAGAATTTTTTCTGAAGGTGGTCGGCGCGATGCCCCTTATGCGGGCGTTCCAACACTTCTGGATGCTCCGTATCGTCAGATTGATGTTTATTCTGACACATTTACGGATTTGGATATTGCCCTGTTCGGTGCGCCTATGGATTTGGGCGTGACCAACAGAAATGGCGCCCGGTTCGGCCCGCGTGCTCTGCGTTCCATAGAGCGGATAGGGCCGTATAATGATGCTTTGGAATGTGCGCCGGTTCATGAGTTGACTGTCGCCGACATTGGCGATGTGCCGTTTGAGAGCCGTTTTGATCTGGCCCAGAGCCATCGGGATATCGAAGCCTTCGTCCGCAAAATTGTGGAAAATGGTGTTATCCCCATGGCCGTTGGCGGGGACCATTCAATCACTCATCCAATTTTGAAAGTTCTGGGAGAAAAGGAACCTGTCGGATTGATCCATATTGATGCCCACTGTGATACGGGCGGATCCTATGAAGGGGAAAAATTTCATCACGGGGGCCCGTTTCGAAATGCCGTCCTGGACGGCGTACTTGATCCTGAACGGACGATACAGATTGGTATTCGCGGGGCAGCTGGATATATTTGGGAATTTTCGGAAATGTCCGGAATGACCGTTGTCCATGCACGGGATATTACTGAAGACGGCCTGGATGGTATCATTGCCAATGCCCGCGCGATCATTGGAGAAGGGCCAACCTATCTATCCTTTGATATCGACAGCATCGACCCAGCTTTTGCCCCCGGTACGGGGACGCCGGAAATCGGCGGTCTTACAACACGAGAAGCCATGACGATCATCCGGGGAATGAAAGGCGCAAATTTGGTCGGCGCTGATGTTGTTGAGGTGGCGCCAGCATACGATCCCACATCAAACACAGCACATGCCGGGGCGCAGATGCTGTTTGAAATTCTCAGTCTGATGCAATTCTCTCCCTCTCTGAACACTAAAAAATAGGAAGTATAATGACAATTGAACGTATTGAACCGGGCGCGCGTATGAGCCAGGTTGCCATCCACAACGACACTATATATTTGGCCGGTCAAGTTGGTAACGGCAAAGATGCGGCGACCCAAACTGAAGACATGCTGGCCGAAATTGATCGATTGCTGGAAAAAGCAGGAAGTTCCAAATCCCAAATTCTGTCCGCCACAATCTGGCTGGCAACAATGGATGATTTTGCGAGCATGAATGCAGTTTGGGATGCGTGGATTGACCCACAAAATCCGCCGACCCGAGCCTGCGGTGAAGCGCGATTGGCAACATCCGACTATCTGGTTGAAGCGATTATTGTTGCAGCCAAGGGCTGACTTCAGAA
>JAESPT010000171.1 GCA_016765515.1 Sneathiella sp.
TGATCACGCGCGGGAAATTGCCTCCAAGCCAATCGATATGTCCGCACCCTTTGCCGGTGTTCCATTTTTGCTCAAAGATCTGATCGCCCAGTATAAGGGAGTTCCGACGACGGGAAGTTGCAAAATTCTCGACGGCGTACCGGAGAAAACAGATTCCGAACTGGTCGTTCGCCTCAAAAAAGCGGGCGTGATCACGTTTGGAAAAACCAATACACCGGAATTTGGCATTATGGGGATAACGGAGCCGCAATTCAGGGGCCCAAGTCATAATCCGTGGGATCTGTCCGAAAGTACGGGAGGCTCCAGCGGTGGGTCTGGAGCGGCTGTGGCCGCGCGTATTGTGCCCATGGCCCACGGGGGCGACGGCGGTGGTTCCATTCGCATCCCCTCGTCTCATTGCGGCCTTGTCGGACTATTACCTAGTCGCGGCCGCAATCCGATGGGACCTGATATTGGCGAAGGCTGGGGCGGTCTGTCCCGCGAACATGTTCTCACCCGAACCGTCAGGGATAGTGCCGCGATGCTGGATTGTCTGTGTGGTCCTGATACAGGAGCGATTTATACCGCTCCCACATTGGAAACGGGATCCTTCCTCAGTGCCTGTGATAAGACGGATCGACCCTATAAAATTGCGTTTTCGAAGTCGGCCTTATATGCGGGCGATATTCATCCCGATTGTGTCCGCGCCGTTGAAGGTACGGTCACATTGCTACAGGATCTTGGCCACACAGTTGAAGAAGCGCAGCCTGAGTTTGATCGTCACTCCCTGGCGATGGCTTATTTTCGAATTGTCTGTTCATGGATTGCCTGGGAAATAGATCTGACCGCTAAAAGAACAGGCCGATCTGTGCAAAGCGGTGATTATGAACTTCCAAGCTGGATTATGGGTCTTGTTGGCTGGAAAAACAGTGCGTCTGATTTGGCTCATGCGTATCAGACCTGTCAAGCCGCGGCCCGTATGATGGGGCGATTTCATAAAAAGTATGATCTATTTTTGACCGCGACGACAGCACAGCCACAATCCAAGATCGGCGAGCTTTATCCAAAAGGGTCTGATATAACGGCGATGAAATTCCTGAAAACATTTCCATTGAAGAGCCTTCTAAATAAAGCCCTGGAGACACTTGCAGAAGACGCTTTGTCGGCCACGCCAAATACCCAATTGTTTAATCAGACCGGACAACCGGCAATTTCTCTGCCTTTGCATAGAAATGCAGCGGGACTACCCATCGGAGTACAATTTGCTGCAGAATATGGTAACGAATGGGCGCTCTATAGAATTGCCAGCCAGCTGGAGGCTGCAAAACCCTGGATAAGTGAAAAGCCCAAACTGATAACAGACACATAAGTTGGAAAGTCAGATCAAATGATTGAGATAGAAGAAACCGCCTTACCTGAAGTCAAGCTTATCAAACCGCAGAAATATGGTGATGCGCGGGGCTTTTTCTCAGAGGTTTGGAGTGACCGTGAACTGAAATCTGCAGGTATAACCGCTGATTTTGTTCAGGATAATCATGCTTTCAGTGCGGAAAAAGGCACTATTCGTGGCCTTCATTATCAGATGCCGCCAAAGGCGCAAGGGAAACTGGTCCGCGTTATCCGGGGAAAGGCTCTGGATGTTGCTGTCGACATTCGCCGTGGATCCAAAAATTTTGGAAAACATGTAGCGGTGGTGCTATCGGCTGAAAACTGGCATCAACTTTGGGTGCCGCCGGGATTTGCTCATGGATATTGTACGCTGACAACGAATGTGGAATTTCTCTATAAAGTGACCAATGACTATAGCCCCGAGCATGGACAGGGACTCCTGTGGAATGATCCCGCGATTGGCATAAACTGGAAAATTTCAGAGGCGGATATTATCCTCTCTGATAAGGACAAAATATTGCCGCTTCTTGCAGACCAGGAAAATCTATTTGAATTTGGAGAGTGTTGATGACCGTTTTTGTGACAGGCGGGGCAGGTTTTATCGGATCAGCCCTTGTCCGGGACCTGATCTCAATTGACGATCAGCAGGTTGTGACGATTGACAAACTTACTTACGCGGGAAGCCTGGAAAACCTGAAAGAAGTCTCTTCAAGCAATCGACACTGTTTTGAGCAGGTTGATATTTGCGATGCAAAAAAAATTGCCGCTCTTTTTGAAAAATACCAGCCGACAATCGTTTATCATTTGGCCGCCGAGAGCCATGTGGATCGATCCATCGACGGACCGGCGGATTTTGTTCAGACAAATCTGGTTGGAACATTCACACTGTTGCAGGCGGCGCTGGAATACTGGCGGGATCTTGACGACGACAGGAAAGAAGACTTTCGCTTTCTGCATGTCTCTACCGATGAAGTTTACGGCGAACTTGGAGCGGAAGGGCTGTTTTCCGAAACAAGTGCCTATGAGCCGAACTCTCCTTATTCTGCAAGTAAAGCAGGGTCTGATCATCTCGCCAGAGCGTGGCAGCGGACATTTGGCCTCCCTGTTCTGATTACCAATTGTTCTAATAATTATGGGCCCTACCAGTTTCCTGAAAAACTGCTGCCGGTCGTGATTTTGAACGCACTGGAAGGTCGAGAACTGCCAGTATATGGCAAAGGAGAGAATATCCGCGACTGGCTCTATGTTCATGATCATACAGCCGCCCTCAGGCTTGTTGTTGCACAGGGACGTATAGGGGAAACCTATATGATCGGCGGCCGGGCTGAACAAACCAATATTCATATGGTGCGTTCAATCTGCCAGATTCTGGATAATAAATATCCAGAAAAAGCCCCTCATGAAGATCTCATTCGATATGTGACGGATCGTCCGGGGCATGATGCGCGATATGCGGTGGATTGCACAAAAATTGAAACGGAACTGGGGTGGAGCCAATCCCATACATTGACAGATGGGCTGGAAGAAACGGTTGATTGGTACCTGCAAAACCTGGACTGGGTTCGAGAAGTGGGGCAGGGGGTTGAACAGGATCGCCGCGGCCTTGGGGAGGATAAAGAGTGAAAATCCTCGTTGCCGGCAGGGATGGTCAAGTTGGCAGCGCACTGCAAGAGATCGCCTCTCAATTTCAAGTGACAGTGATTGGGCTGCCGCGATCCGAACTGGATATAACAGACGAGGCGTCCGTCAA
>JAESPT010000172.1 GCA_016765515.1 Sneathiella sp.
AAATATTCGCCCACCTGCGTTTGAGGATCCAGCGTCTGCAGAAAAAATCTCTGTAGGATCCTTCGAAAATGATCTGGTTAAAATTGCCGATTACGACTGGATTTGTGAGGCTATTGTTGAAGATGTCACAATCAAGCGGGAGCTTTTCACCAAACTTGAACCCCTTCGTAAAGACGGTTCCGTCATTTCGACAAATACATCGGGTATTCCGCTTAAAGACATTACGGACGGTATGCCAGAACGTCTGCGCAAAGACATCGTTGTCACTCATTTCTTTAATCCTGTGAAAATCATGCGTCTGATGGAATTAATTCCAGGCGCAGATACCTCGAAAGATGTGGCAGATGCACTCGCAGATTTTTGCGGTAATAAACTTGGCAAAGGTGTTGTCTACGCCAAGGATACGGTGAATTTTATCGGTAACCGGATTGGCTGCTTCTATATGCTGTCAGGATTACACAAGGCTGAAGCGGCATTGAAAGCAGGAATGCCCATGGAAAAAGTGGATGCACTGCTCAGCAAGCCTGTTGGTTTGCCGCCGACTGGTCTTTACGGCCTGATCGATCTTATCGGTTTGGACATCATGGATCTGGTTGGTAAGAGTCTGGATACAAATCTTCCAGCGGTAGATGTTGGACGTGCTTTTACATCCTTTCCGACCGTTGAACAGGCCATGCTGGAGCGCGGACAACTGGGCCGTAAAGCCAAAGGCGGTTTTTACCGTCTCAACATTGCAGAGGACGGGACCAAGACTAAAGAGATCTTCGACTTGACGACAGAAAATTGGCGCACAGCGGAGAAGATTGCTCTTGATGTAGATCATCAAGTCGACACTGTTTTCTTTAGCGATGATGCTGAAGGTCATCTTGTCTGGGATATTCTAGGGGGAACGCTTCTCTATGCAGCGGACCTGGTTCCAGAAATCTCCGACGATGTGGTTAATATAGACCGGGCAATGCGCTGGGGCTTTGGCTGGGCAAAGGGTCCGTTTGAATTGCTGGATCAATTGTCCCCAGCAAAAGTCATCGCAAAACTGGAAGCTGATAATCAGCCGCTACCCGTTATGTTGAAAGTCTTGAAAGAGGCCGATGCAGAGAGCTTCTATCGACAGGATGGATCTGAGTACCTGACCAGTGATGGTCAATGGAAAGCTGTTCCAGCAGAGTAGGACTTGAAAAGACAACATCGCGTATTAAGTGCAAAAGGTCGAATCTCTTCAACGAAGTTCGACCTTTTTTGCGTGATGAGGCGAAATGCAGAGTTTTTCAGTTGAAACGGCAGGTTTCGTTGCCCTTACCATTACCGAGTTGCTGCTACAGGAATGTGTGAGAAAGGGAGTGATAACCGAACAGGAGGTAAAACACCTGCTTCGTTCAGCTGCCCGTCGCCATGATGATGCCGCAGAAGGGGATCAGGAAAAAATTGATCTGAACATGGAAGCCGCCCACATGATCCGCACTCTCCTGCAAGGCCTCGCCCCGATGTTCAAGGAAGAAACAGACGAAACTGCAGAACAGAAAATCAAAAATTCGATCGAACCAAAGACCAAAATCAATACAGTTGCTGAAGAAATATCCGCTGCAATTGAAGGTGAAGTTTAGGCCTTTTTCAACACTCGTTTTGTTGATTGTGGATATTTAGTGATATATACCGCTGGTCTCGTGGGCCTAAGTACAAGATTGCCGCCGCAGTTGGGGCAGGTCCCATTATGGTTGTTTTCGGTGCAGTCTGCACAAAAAGTACATTCAAGCGTGCAGATATAAGAAATCGGCCCACCGTTCGGTAAATCTGTGTCACAGGTTTCACAATTAGGTCGCAGTTCAAGCATTCTTATTCTCCTTATTTGTAATAAAATAATGGGAAAAATGCCGTACGACGAGATCCAATTGGCCCCGAGTTACGGAGCCAATTGGATTTTTGGGTGGTTTACTCCGCAGCCTTTGCGTGCGGTGTTGGACTATGGAAATTGCTCAATAGGAGATCGCGTTCAGATCGATAGGACTTGATTGCTTTCTCTTTAACGTGCCCATATCCGCGAATTTTCATGGGGAGTTCGGCAAGCTCGACGGCAACAGGATAATTTTCAGCAGTGAGCCCGGAGATGATATCTTCAATTGTTTTCTCAAATTCAGAGATGAGTAGGCGCTCATCTTTGCGTTCTGCACTATATCCAAACACATCAAGAGCCGTTCCGCGAAGCCCTTTAAATTTGGCAAGTGTGCCAAAGGCTTTCATCATCCAGGGACCGTATTCTTTCTTTTGTAACTCACCTGTATCCGAATCTCTTTTGGCGAGCAGGGGCGGGGCCAGATTAAATTTAATCTTGTAATCCCCTTCCATCATCCGGTCGACTTTTTCCATAAAACCGGTTTGGGTGTAAAGACGGGCAACTTCATATTCGTCTTTGTAGGCCATCAGCTTAAAGAGTGATTTGGCAATGGCAATTGTCAGCTGCTCACTCTGGCCAGCTTTCTTCTTTTCTTCCTTCTGTGTTTCGCGAACAATATTCTGGTAATGAACGGCATATTTATGATCTTGATAGTCCTCCAGAAATGTCATTCTGCGAGAGATCATTTCTTCCAGATCATCTGTCGGCGCGACGAAACCGCTCGGACCAGATAATCTGGATACTTCTGTAAGCACAGTCTCTGGATCATGGGCCATGGCACGGCCCCAGGCGAAAGCCTTTTTGTTGGACTCAACAGCAACACCATTAAGCTCAATAGCCCGCATAAGGGCTTCAAAAGTTAGCGGGATAAATCCTTTTTGGAAGGCAAATCCCAACATGAACAGGTTCGTGGCGATTGCATCCCCCATTAGGGTTGTCGCAATTTCACTGGCTTCAATCATATGACATGCGTCTTTGCCGACGGCTTCACGAATATGATCCAGAGTATCTTTGACAGGGAAAGGAGTATCAGGATTAAGAGTGAAATCCATCGTCGGCGCTGGATGAGCGTTTACAACTGCGTTAGCGACACCCACATCCAATTTGGCCAGAGAGTCGTACGAACCCGCAACGACCATGTCACAGCCGATAAGAAGATCGGCACGACCAGCCGGTATGCGCACTGCATTTATGTGATCTGGTGTCGGGGCAATATGAATGTGACTAGTTACCGCGCCGCCCTTTTGGGCTAGGCCGGCTTGATCTAGAATGGTGACGCCTTTGTTCTCCAAATGGGCC
>JAESPT010000173.1 GCA_016765515.1 Sneathiella sp.
ACTTTCCTCGATGATACTGCGATGCTGGTTATCGTCGCGCCCTTATATGTTCCTCTGGTGCATGCCTTGGGATTTGATCTGATCTGGTACGGTATTCTGTATACGATTACGACGCAGATTGCCTATATGACCCCGCCATTTGGGTATAACCTGTTTTTAATGCGGGCCATGGCTCCGCCAGAAGTGACGTTGAAAGATATATACGGCTCTATCCTGCCGTTTGTGAGCGTGATGGTATTCGCCTTGATTGTGATCATGGTCTTTCCAGAGATCGCACTGTGGTTACCGAAGACTGTCTACGGAAATTAATAAGAACTCTGAAAAGGAGCTTAGTACCGAGTTTCAAATACGAAAATCAATAGGGAATGAGGGAGACTGTTATGACGACAAGACGTAATTTTATTAAGGGTGCCGCTATTGCTGCGCCAGCTGCAGCATTTGCAGCGCCAGCGATAGCACAGTCAAAGATCAAATGGCGGTTACAAACCTATGCCGGTGCTGCATTGGGCGCGCATGTGATCAAACCCGCCATCGATAGCTTCAACAAAATCGCTGGCGATGAAATGGAGATTGAACTTTTTTATGCCGATCAACTTGTCCCGACAGGTGAGCTGTTTCGTGCCATGCAAAAAGGGACAATTGATGCGGTTCAATCTGATGACGATTCGATGGCGTCACCCACTGAAGTGACTGTCTTTGGCGGGTATTTTCCCTTTGCTTCTCGATATTCTCTGGATGTGCCGGTTTTGTTTAACCAATATGGTCTGAACGAAATTTGGGACGCAGAATATTCAAAAGTAGGGGTAAAGCATATCTCCGCTGGTGCGTGGGATCCCTGTCACTTTGCAACAAAAGACCCGATCCATAGTCTTGCTGATCTGAAAGGTAAGCGGGTCTTTACCTTCCCGACAGCAGGCCGGTTTTTAAGCCAGTTCGGTGTTGTCCCGGTAACCCTTCCCTGGGAAGATATTGAAGTTGCGGTTCAGACAGGAGAGCTGGATGGTGTGGCCTGGTCCGGTATCACCGAGGATTACACAGTTGGCTGGGCCGATGTAACCAATTACTTCCTGACAAACAATATTTCAGGTGCCTGGGCGGGTTCATTTTTTGCAAATATGGATCGCTACAATGAACTGCCCGCACATCTGCGGGAATTGCTCAAGGTTTGCATGGATCAAAGTCATTATTACCGTCAGTGGTGGTATTGGGGCGGTGAAGCCAATTTGCGTGTGAACGGCACCAAAATGAAGCTGACAACTATTCCAGATGAAGAATGGGCAACTGTAGAGAATGCAGCGATTAAATTCTGGGATGAAATTGCCGCAGAATCCGAGATCAAAGCCAAAGTGGTGAATATCTTCAAGAAATACAATTCGGATATGCAAAAAGCCGGAAGGCCCTATCGCTACGGCTGATCGGTAATTCAGGTCATGTTTTATGACAAATTCTGATGTGAAGCACCGATTTCATCGGTGCTTCAATTCGTTAACCCCAGATGTTCCCGATTGATTTTTTGTCGACATCACAAAAGGCATCAGTTGCATAATCAGCCAAATTCGCCAGAATTGATATGCAGGGACCCAAAATTGGGGACTAACATTGTGTTTCTGATGATGGGGGAAATATGAAAATAGTGATCACAGGTGGGGCCGGATTTCTCGGTCTCAATATTGCCCGTAAGCTGATTAACCGAAATACTCTGATCGGTCCATCCGGTAATTTAGAAGACATTGATTCTATCCTTCTGTTCGATGTTGCTATTCCAGCTGAACGCCCAACTGGGTTGGATAGTCGCGTTGAAATGATTGCAGGGGATATCTCTGATCGAGAAACGGTGATGAACCTGATCGATCGAGATGATATTTCGATTTTCCATCTTGCGTCCGTCGTCAGCGGTCAGGGGGAGCAGGATTTTGATCTTGCCATGTCGGTAAATCTGGATGGTGGACGTAATATATTGGAAGCGGCGCGTGCACGCAGTGGTACGCCGCGTGTGGTTTTTGCCAGTAGTGTTGCTGTTTTTGGCGGCAGTGAAATGCCCGCTAAAGTAAGTGATTTCACAAAACAAACGTCCCAAACAACCTATGGGATAACCAAGACTATCGGCGAGTTGTTGATCAATGATTATACGCGCAAAGGCTACATTGATGGTCGCTCTGCCCGTCTGCCCACAATTTTCATTCGTCCCGGTAAGCCAAACGCGGCTGCGTCCAGTTTTTGCAGTGGTGTTTTCCGAGAACCCCTGAATGGTGTTCCCTGTGAGTTGCCCGTGCAAAAAGATGTCGTGATGCCCATGTTGGGATATCGGCGTTGTGTGGACAGTTTTATAGCCTTGCATGAGATTGAGGGTCGCCAGCTTGGAGAAGACCGGGCTGTAGGCTTACGCAACCGGTCTTACTCTGTGGCCGACATGATTGATGCGGTGGAGCGGGTTGCAGCCAAAAATGACATCATGCTCGGGGACATATCTGTCAAACCAAATCCCGCCATTGAGGCAATCGTTCGGGGTTGGGCAACACACCTTGAATCGTCACGGGCCGAGAAAATTGGCTTGCCGATAGATGACAGTCTTGATCAAGTGGTTCAGGATTTTATTGATGATTTCTTATGATAACAGGTATTTCACGGGGATCATCAAAGGGTTCAATTCACATCTGTTCGTTCGCAGTTTTTGAATCCTAAGATAAAGTCTGGACCGAAAACGCGGGAGGGTGTTTGAAAGCCGGGAGTAAATTTTCCCGCATGCACTTGCTTCAGAATTTCCGATGCAGTTAATTGGGTCAACGCATACCCTTCTGGTGTTTTGAGACGAGATCTTACTTCCACGCCCGCCGCATTTTTTGCAATTGCCAGTAAATCTGCCTGACCTGCATCCCGTTGTTTTTGATTGGGGCCGGGTTTCCCTTTATCGATCATTTTCTTGAGTAAACTCTGACCCAAATCAGTGCTTAAAACCCACCTGATTACGCGCGGCATTGCAACCATTTTTCGGATTTGAGGACTAGCCTCAAAAGCGACCGTTATGTCGGCAATTTTGGTTGAATGCCAGGCTGTTGACACGTCTCCCCAGGAAATTGGCAGGCATTCAACAGACGTTCCTTCGAAATCTACGGATAAAACGTCAACAGGGTCTATGCACAGGATCTTTCCATCGCGGCGGCCTTTTGTGCCGCTTTTAAGCCCCTCAATTGCGGTTTTTGCTGTTCCGCGGGAAGGTTTGTCTAGGCCCTTAATAGCAATCAATAGTTCCGTGGCATCGGGCAATCGTTTTTTGATATGGGCCGCAAGGCAATCCGATGGCACCACATCAAAGCCAACACCGGGCATCACCATGATATTTGCTGATTTTGCCTCTTCGTCTCGGGCCGCGGCGGCTTCAAAGACATCAATCTCTCCGGTGATATCCAGATAATGGGTTTTGGACGCAATACAGGCATCGATCATCGGTTTTGCCGTTGCCGAAAAAGGACCGGCGCAATGCAGAACCACATCAATATTTTTTAGAGCTGCTCGCAGGTTATCCGCATCGGATAAAGGCAGCTCAACGCAGGGAAAGCCGGTATCTGCGGCAATTGCTGCCATGGTTGATTTTGATCGACCAGCCAGAGTAATCGGCAGGCCACTCTCTTTCAGATATTGGCAGACGAGTTGACCCGTATAACCGCTGGCACCGTATATCATAATGCTCATGAATTTCCCCCTTGATAAGAAAGACTGTAGATTTTCAAGGATACGAAGACCACTAAAATATTCCGTGAGGCCTGCCAGCACGCTCCAGTATATGAAAGCATGGAGCTGTTCTCTGTGAAAAACTGAACCTCAGATGTTTATCTGTTCGCGGCAGCCAGAAGGCCACCAATTCCGATGAAGGAGGCGCCAGTGATCCGGTTAAACCAGCGACCGACACCGGCTTTGCCAAGCCAGGGGGCGAGCCTGCTGGCAGAACCTGCCAAGCTGAGTTCCAATATGAACTCGATACTGACAAAAGTACCTGCGAGTATAAAAAATTGAAGCAGTTGCGAGCGTTCTGGGTCAATAAATTGCGGAAGAAACGCCGCAAAGAAAATAATACCTTTGGGGTTTGAAGTGGCGGCCATAAAGCCCTGTACAAAAACTCTGCGACGCTTTGTCGGTCCATGCTGCTTTTTATTGGCGACAGTTAGCGGCGGCGCGCGCCACGCAACAATACCAAGATAGACGAGATACCCCGCGCCAATCCATTTCACGGTAGTGAACGTTAACGCGGATGTCGTCAGCAAAGCACCAAGTCCTGCCATACAAATTGCGATGACAAGAGCGAAACCGAACACCCCACCAAGACTGGTAAATATGCTTTTTCGGAGACCATGAGAGGCGCCATGGGAAAGTGCAAGCAGTGAATTTGGTCCCGGTGTAAAGCACAGGGCCACTGAGGCAACGACATATATGAGCCAGGTTTCCAACGCCATTGCAATACGCCCCTTCTTTAAAACAATGATTCCTCTATTCGCTGAATAACAGGCAATTGACCTGTTCAGCAAGTCCCTTTTCCATAGGGATCAATTCTCTGCGTTTGTGCGTTTTATGCCGGGTGATGTGAGATCAATCTGTTTGGTGTAAAATGTTAGCAGTACAATCAACCTGAAATCGTCAAAAGATCGTAACAGGCTTTTATATAATCGTGTAAGTAGATATTTGGGTGAAGAACATTGTCGATTAATATTATCTATTACCTAATGCTTAAGTTTTTAGTAATATATTAGTATTAACCATAATGGACTTTGAAAAATGGCCGTACTGAAAAAAGTGAGGCAGATTTTTCCACTCAATCTCGATGTCATCACATATAAAAATGTCTGGATTCAAAAAATGAACATCTCGCTGAAATCCCGATTAGTTGGTGCCTTCATTATTGTTGGCCTACTTCCCTTTGCTGTTGTCACTGCCATAATTTTGAGCACAAGCGCATCAGAAATTGAATCGCAGTCTTTTCAAAGATTAACGGCAGTAAGCCAGGTTAAAAAATCAGCTGTTGAAGCCTATTTTGGATCTATTGGGGATCAAATGACGGTGTGGGCGGCTAGCGAAGGAACCAAACAAGCGGCAAAAGATCTGGTTGCTTCTTTTGAGACCACATTAGATGAAACACGCCCTTCAGCGAGTGAGTTTGCGAAGATGCGAAGAGAATTGAGATCCTACTATGATACTCAGTTTCAGCCGCTGTACAAAAAGCAGAATAACAACTCATCTGCAGACATTGCGGTTATGTTTGACGATCTGGATGAAACGTCAATCCTCATGCAGTATTTCTACATTCAGGCGAATGAGAATGTATTGGGCGAAAAACATAAACTGGACAAAGCTGGGGACAGGACAACCTATAGTCAAATGCATGCAAAATATCATCCGACTTTTCGGACGATGCTTGAAAAATTTGGCTATTATGACATCTTCCTGGCTGACCCGAGCAGCGGTGATATTGTCTATAGTGTCTTTAAAGAGCTGGATTATACGACCTCATTGAAAACAGGCCCTATGCGGTGTCGGGCATTGGCCGCGTTTTCAAAAAAGCCATTGAGATCAAGGAAGCCGGCAAATTCGCCTTTGATGATTTCAATCTATACACACCGTCGTATGACGCACCGGCCAGCTTCATTGCCGCCCCGGTCATCGAAAATGGAATCACTATTGCCGTTCTGATTTTTCAAATGCCTGTCGACAAAATCACAGATTTGATGGGACAGCGGGACGGTCTTGGAGAGACCGGTGAAACCTATTTGGTTGGTCCCGATAGGTTGATGCGATCCAATGCATTTCATGACGAAGAAAACAGAAATATTGTGGCTTCCTTTAAGGACCCGAGTAAAGGCAATATAACAACAGAAGCAGCGGACGCCGCTCTGAAAGGAGAGACCGGGGCTGCCATTATTTCCAATTATTATGGTAGTGAAAGTCTTTCTGCCTATACCCCGATTGATATTTTGGGTGTGAAATGGGCACTCTTTGCTGAAATCAATAAATCTGAAGCTTTTGACGCCCGCAATAACATGCTGTTGTTGTCTGCAATTATTGCGTTGATCGCTACTATCCTCATCGCTTTGGCTGGATTTATTATTGCTCTGGGGATAGCAAAGCCCGTTGCTTTGATGACAGAAACCATGGGAGCCCTTGCCGAAGGAAACACGGATATGGAGGTACCGGCACAATCGCGCAAAGACGAAATCGGAAAAATGGCAGCGGCTGTTCAAGTGTTTAGAGAAAATGCGATCCGAGCAAAGGAGATGGATGCTGAAAAGGCAAAAATGGACGAAGAACGTATTGAAATGGAATCAAAACAACAACGGTTGCGCGAAGAGCAAAACCAACAAAGAGAGGAACGGCTATTAAAAGACAAGCAGGCTGAAGAAGATCGTCAGCACATGCTGAAGAAAATGGCAGATGATTTCCAAAGCTCCGTAGGACAGGTCGTCCATTCTGTGAGTACCGCCGCTCAGAAAATGCAGACGCATGCACAAACCTTGTCTGATACAGCGAAAGAGACGGCGACACAAACTGAGGCGGTTACAGTCGCTTATGATGGTGCATCCGGCAATGTGGATTCTGTTGCTGGAGCGGCTGTTGAACTCTCTGCTTCCATTACAGAAATCAGTCGGCAAATTACTGAAACGTCGAGAGAAACCCAGGAAGCTGTTACAAAAGCAAATAAGAGTCAGGCGAAGGTTCAGGAACTGGTGTCTTCTGCGACCCGTATTGGCGAGATAGTTTCGCTTATCACAGATATTGCGCAGCAAACCAATCTGTTGGCACTGAACGCAACAATAGAAGCGGCCAGTGCTGGGGATGCAGGTAAAGGGTTTGCGGTTGTTGCCGCTGAGGTCAAGAATCTAGCAACGCAAACAGCGCAGGCAACAGATGAAATCAGTCAGCAGATTAGTCACATACAATCCGCGACTGAAGAGACGGCGATATCTATTGAGGATATTGGCTCCAGCATTAAAACTGTCAATGAAAGTGCAACGGCTGTGTCCGCCGCGGTTGAAGAGCAAAGTGCGTCCACCCAGGAAATTGCCCGCAATGTGGACACGACAGCTGAACGTATGAAAGATGTTTCAAGCATTATTTCTGAGGTGAAAATTGCCTGTAACAAAACAGGTGATGTGGCCAACGATATTCTGTCAGGCGCAAGCGACTTGAATGTACAGGCCTCTGGTTTGCAAGGAGAGGAGGATCGGTTCCTCAAACAAATTAGAGGGTGATTAATCGTTATTGTCGGTCCCTAAAGTTTGGTTGTCTGTATTCTTGTCGCTGTATTGCGGGCCTGGAAAACGGATGGTGGCCTCAAGTCCGCCAAGGGAGGAGGCCGATAGCTGGATAGATCCATCATATAGATCCAGAATATCGGCGACGATAGACAGACCAAAGCCAGTGCCCGGAGGGGCTTCGTCCAGTCTCTTCCCCCAGTTGAGAGCGGTTTTCATCTGGGCGGGCGGAATGCCGGGGCCGTCATCGGCGACGATAATCTTCAGACTGCCGTTCTCTATCTTCGCCGTAATCAGGATTTCTGAATCAGCATATTTATGGGCATTTGACACCAGATTACTGATAACAGCTTCCAGGTCATGCTGAGGAATCACATAGGTAAGACCATCATCCACCTCACATCTAATGGACAAAGGAGTTCGCCGATACAGGATGGCAAAGCCGTCAGCGGTGTCCCGCAGCGAGGCCGCCACATCTGTTTTTTTGCGGCTCTCTCCTTCAGGCCCGATTGCTCTGGCTAAACTTGCATATCGATCGACAAGTCCGGTCATGCGGGCAACCTGACGGTTCAAGAGGTCCAGATCCATATCTCCCTTCAAACCATTTTTCAGAATTGCCAGGGGATGATTGATATCATGCGTGATTTTACTGACATATTTTCGAGTGCGCTCGATTAACTTCTGATTGCGGCGCAGGAGGTCATTCATCAAATTAATGACAGACTGGATTTCAGTGGGAAACCGCCCTTCAATTCCCTCAGAATCTCCGTCCTCATGGAGGGCGAGCGCATTTTTGACTCCGGCGAGC
>JAESPT010000174.1 GCA_016765515.1 Sneathiella sp.
GGGAAAGTAATCTTCTAGTGCTAGATGAGCCGACCAATGATCTGGATATGGAAACCCTTGATCTGTTGCAAGACATGCTCGCCAATTATGACGGTACCCTCATTGTCATCAGCCATGATCGTGATTTTCTCGATCAACTTGTCTCTTCTGTGATTGTCATTGAAGATGACGGCAAGGTTGAGGAATATGTTGGCGGTTATACGGATTATAGTCGCCAGAGCAGTGGTATGGATAAAGGAGCTGCGAAAAAGAAACCCCTCTCTGCTGATAAATCAGTCGCGGCCAAACCGAAAGCGGCACGGACCAAGCTGTCCTACAAGGATCAACGGGATCTGGATCGTCTTCCGGGCGTTATTGAGGATCTTGAACGAAAGATCAACGCGTTGGAGGATGAACTGGCTGACCCGGATCTCTTTACCAAACTACCCGGAAAATTCAAGGAAACAGCGGATGCCTTGCCAAACGTCCGCCAAAAACTGGAAGAGGCTGAGGAACGCTGGTTAGAGCTTGAAATACTGCAGGAAGAAATAGCGGGCTAATCCTGCGGAGGGTTTACGATTTGAGCTGTTCAATCCAGTCGGCGATGAGATAGTGAGCCGCTTCATCCTGAACAATTTGCAAATGAGAAAGTCCGGGCAGGATTTCATAGAGGCCCGATGAGGTCTGCGCTGAAATCACCTCTTCATACTTATCGGCAAAAAAAGCTTCATCGGCGGATCCGGCCAGAAGAAAAAACGGCTGTGTCAGGGCGGCAAGATCAGCTTCGAAATCACTGCGCGGGGCATAGGCTGTATTCAGGCGATAACTGTAATTCAGGGTCGCGGTCTCCCCCAAAGGTCCGTTTCGTATCATTGCCGGCATATTGAACTGGATAACCGGAAGACCATTCAGGATTTTTATGCCAACGGAATTTAACAGGGACAGACCAATGATCCGGCGGGTGAGGGGGCGGGCCCACCCCCCGGAATTTTCCCGTGTTGTCGGGGCGTTATATTTCAGGAACGGGGCCATCAAAAGATAGGCATCCACCATAGCACTATGATCTCCGCCTGCGAAACGAACCACAAGGCCACCACCGGATGAATGACCCCCAAGGATGACTGTTTTGGTGGGATGTGTTTTCTTAAAACTTTCAATCAGATCCGCCAAGTCATCTTCAAACTGACCGATATAGCTGATATCACCTCGTTTTACAGGGGTATATCCATGCCCTCGTAAATCCGGTGTCACCACATGGGCAACTCCCTGGTCGGCAATGAACTTTGCCATTCGGACAAATTGCTGGCTGTGCCAACCCGAACCATGGACAAGAACTAGTAGTTTTTCCGTGGGCGTTGAACTTTCGTAATACCGGTAATCGAGCTGGGTGCCATCGCGCGCTGAATATTTCATTCTTGGCGGCAGATCTTCCGGCGCGCCCGTTTGGCTTTCAAAATCAAGGCCTTTGCCACCCGAAACATCCTCCAGTTCCGATAAATCCATCAGATCCTGACTGAATATCAAACCGATTGCCAAGCCGAAGAAAATAAAAGCACTGATACCTATGGACGTAATTAATTTTTTAACCATACGAGAAATTTTTGCTTAAAAGTGACCAATAAATAAAATTATCTGTTTGAATGACTTTAAAATCAATAGGTAAACATCTTCTTTCAACTGATTTATCTGCGCCCATTCGCCAGAAGCACTTTACAGCAACCCAATTGTTGGGACAGACTTGAGCACTGTTGGTTGATACGCAAAATATAGTAATGCTGGAAATTTTGGATCGACCACCAGTCCATCATATCAGGGGGCGTTGGGCCTTGGGGGGCGTTTTTTTAGTTTTATGTATGGAGTAATTTGATCCGTCTGTTGATTGACTGTTTAAGGAAAATCAGCAGCTTTTCCGGATGTTTCCCCCTAAACAGGTATAATTTCCCTGTTACTAACGGGAACGTTTTTCAAGATGGCGTTAATCAGTTGTTTTTCGGTGAACGGTTTTGTCAAAACGTCATTCATTCCCGCTTTTTTGAATTCTTTATGGCGTTCAGAAAAGGCATCTGCGGTTAGTCCGACGATGGGAATTGAGGCACCCGTTGGCAAGGCACGAATTCGGCGCGTCGCCTCGCTGCCGTCCATTTCCGGCATGTTGTAATCCATGAAGATCAGATCCAGATGCGGCACGCGTTCGAATTGTTCGACGGCAAGCCGGCCATTAACCGCCGTAAAGACCGTGTGCCCGTAATTTTCCAAAAAGGATTTGGCAATAACGGCATTGAACACATTATCCTCAACGACAAGCACTTTAAGCGGCGGCATTTGTGTGTGATCGATGAGGGAATTTTTTGTCTGTTCAAGCAATTTTATTTCGGCGTCTGTAACGCGTTCAAACGGCAGCAATATGGTAAATCGTGTCCCTTTGCCAACGGTGCTTTCAACAGATACCGTGCCGCTCATTAATTCGCAAAGATGTTTGACGATGGATAACCCTAGCCCTGAACCACCATATTCTCGTGTGATTGACGTATCTTCCTGAGTGAATATTTCAAAGATAGACGGCAAGCGGTCTTCTGAAATGCCTTTGCCGGTATCGGCAACAATAATGCAAATAGTGTGATCGGCACTTTCAATTGCTTCAGGATCATTTTCGTCAAGAACAGAAACCAGTACATTGATTTCGCCTATTTGTGTGAATTTGAAGGCGTTACCCAACAGGTTTAACAGAATTTGCTTAAGCCGAACCGGATCGCCTTTTATAATTGATACGTCGTTTAGTCTCATAAGGATATCGAAACCCACATCAATTTCATCCGCAAAATTTTCATAGACTTGAGAGAGAGAGCTAATCAATTCGGAAATATTAAACGGTACTTTTTCTATATCAATGTTGCCCGCTTCAATCTTGCTCATATCCAGAACATTATTGATGATCGACAACAAGGCATCACTGGAGGATAGAATACCGTCTACTCTGGTTCTCTGCTCTGCATCGAGTTGGGTGTTGTGAAGCAGTTGTGCCATCCCAACAACCCCGTTTAGCGGCGTTCTGATTTCGTGGCTCATGGTTGATAGGAATTCTGACTTGGCTTTATTGGCTTTATTTGCCTCTAATTCAGCTTCCATACGATTTTTATTCTCGGCGGTGATCCGGACGTCTTTTTCCTGCAGTTGATCTGCCATGTAATTAAAGGAGACTGCCAAATTTCCAATTTCGTCAGAATTTGTAATATGGGCCCTGTCAGTAAAATTTCCCTTTGCGAATGAGAGAGTTGATCTTCCAAGACACGACAATCGTTGTGTAATGTTTCGGCGGATCAACAAATTTGCAGTTAAACTGATTGCGATGACAACAAACGCTATACTAAACAATAAATAGTCAAGTTGATTTCGAATTTCATGAAGGATAGTTTCCTGTTTTTGGATATCATATTTCCGTAGGACTTCGCTTCTGTCGATGAACGAAGTAATGATATGGATCACTTTATCAAGTTTTTCCCGGCGCAGAAAAATAGCCTGTTCAAATTCATTTTTCCGGTAACGTTCAACAGTGAGGTAAAATAATTTTCTTAAGCTGAAAATAACAGGCTCGTTTTCCCTGGCTAACTCGAAATCACTTCTTAAATTATGTGTTTGCGCTTTGGATTGGAACCGAGAGAAAAGACTAAAGGAGTTTTCACTAACGGCTAACAATTTGGGGATAATTTTCATGTCATCAAGTAAGAGCATTCTATCCAAATATATGACTGATTCCAAAATTGATATTCGAAAATCTGAAGGAGAATTGCGCTGCTCTATAAGGTGATGCCGTATTTCTTCTGCGCGATTTACCTGGAGGGCGGCATACCCGGTTGCGATCAGGATCAGGCATACACCGCCCACTCCGATCAGGATGTTGGCTGTCAGCATATTTCCGATTGTGCGAAACCTTCGGAATCTCATACAGTTGCCTCTAGTCGAAGTTTAAAACCTGGAATACCTGTATTCTGTTATTTGCCGTATCGGCAACATAAAGGGTTCCCTTTTCATTGATGACAATGCCATGAAGGTTACCAAATTGACCGTGTTTTGACCCTGATATACCCCACATATATTTAAACGCACCTTCTTTATCGAAGACTTGTATGCGATCATTTCCAAGATCACAGACATATACATTGCCATATTTGTCTATGGTAATTCTGGTTGGTTTTCTAAACTGGCCCGGTTCCGTGCCGCTTTCACCAAAAGACATTATAAAATCTCCTTCGGCGGTGAATTTTTGTATTCGGTCATTGCCAAAATCAGAGACATAAACAACACCATTCGGACCAAGTTTTGCAGCTTCCGGACGCTTCATCATTCCCGGAGCATCGCCTAACTCACCAAAGCTAAACTTAAAGATACCCTCCAGATCAAAAACACTTATTCGATGATTTCCAGCTTCAGCTATATAAAGGAGGTTGTTCGGTCCGATCGACATAAACTCAGCTTCAATGGTTTGCCCTTCTTTTTCTCCAAGTTCAGAGAAAATTTTCAGAAGCTTAAGGGAAGGATCAAACTTCTTGATCTGTCCCGTCAAATAGTCAGCGACGAAAATGTTTCCGTCTCGATCAACAGCCACACCCTCGGGCTTGCTGAACAGATCGGGTGTGTAAATTCTATTTATATACCTGCCTTGGGGAGAGAAAAGCTGGACATCGGCTCTCAGGGCATCTGAAACAATCAGATTTCCGGCTTGATCAAGGGCAAGGTCTTCAAGATAGAGAAATTGGCCTTCATTGGATCCTTTGCTGCCCCAGCTATCGACATATTTGATAAACTGAGAACTGGTATCGGACTCGGAGCACCCTGTCATAATAGTAAAGGTTATCAATAGATAAAAGAGTGTCTTCAGGTTTGACATTTTTTTCATAGTCATGTCCGGCCAAAAAAATCAGGAAAGTCTTACCTTTCCCGTTTTTTCGTATTCTAAAATTTGAAACTCTAAATACATCAGATAAATATAATATATCTTTTAACAATCCATTAAGACGGGTTTTCCTTGCCAAATCTCAATCAGCGCCTATAAAGGATTTATAGCCAACCCATCGGGTTGGTTTTTTTGTGCGCTGGTCCCAA
>JAESPT010000175.1 GCA_016765515.1 Sneathiella sp.
ATACCGAGAAAACCTCGTTTTCCTCCTATGGGGAAACTATGCCCTCAAAAAAGGAAAAAACATTGATAAGAAGAGACATCTCGTATTAACAAGCCCTCACCCTTCTCCATTATCCGCCCATCGCGGATTTCTTGGAAATGGACATTTTTCCTCCGCCAACGACTATCTTGTTGAAACAGGCCAATCTGAAATTAACTGGTCCCTTTCGGATTGAGCTAAAGGATATAACCATGATCCCTTCCTTTTTTAAAACTATGCCACGCATCATTGGACATAGAGGTGCACGCGGCCATGCCCCGGAAAATACTCTTGCCTCTTTCAAGCGCGCTGCTGAGCTCGGTACTCAGTCCGTGGAAATTGATGTTTCGGTAACGAAGGACAACAAGACAGTCATACATCACGATTCGGAAGTGGATCGTTGCACCGACGGTGCCGGACCTGTTCTTCTCAAAACATTGGAAGAGATTAAGGCACTGGATGCAGGTAGCTGGTATTCCAATGATTTCAAAGGAGAGACGATCCCGACCATGGCAGAAGCCCTTGGCTGCATTTCGGCTCTGAACCTGAGTTTAAATTTGGAGATTAAACCGTGCACGGGTTGGCAAATTCCGACGGCTCAGATTGTTGGAACAGAACTAAGAGACAAAAACACTTTCGGCCTTCCCATCTTGCTCTCTTCCTTTGACATAGAGGCACTGGTTGCCATTGGCGACATGCTTCCAGAACTTCCGCGCGGCTATTTAACCAAAGCTATTCCGCCCGATTGGGAAAGACGGCTTTATGAGGCGCGAGCCGATAGTCTTCACTGTCAGGGTCAATATGTAACGAAAGAAATAGTCCAAGCCGTGCAGAAAGCTGGTTATAAGTTTCTGGTGTATACAGTGAATGATCCAGACCACGCTAAACAGCTTCTTGACTGGAACGTAGATGCAATCATAACAGATTATCCAGACCGGCTATTTCCTCTTTTGTGACAGTCGAGACCGCCAAATTATTGCTCGAAAACTAGCCATTTATTATCCAGGTTTTACTTCAGCCCAGCGCCTGAGACGTCATAGCAAATGTTTTGGGCTTACCGATATAGTCGTCACCGTTGCCCAGCACCATGACAGGAGAGACCTCAATCTTGGTAAACGCCAATTTCTCCAGGGCTTCCTTGAAGGCCGTCTGATGAGACAGAACATCAATACGAATTTCCTCATCCCGGTCCGAGACGAGCTGCTGAACCATAACAACAGCATGAGACACATCTTCTGCCACGACCGGGCCGACAATAAGTGTATCATGCCGTATTGAGGTCAACGCATAGCCCATTATACGGTCCGTATTTTCGTCAATCAAAACAACGCTGGGCAAATTTTCGCCCAAAAGAACGGATAAAACGTGGCTCCGGTCAGCACCGAAACTGTCCACGTCAAAACGTTTTATCGCTTCCAGATGTTGTTCCTGTATGGATATCAACTGAAATCCCGTCAAACCTGGAAAGTCCATGAGAGAAGCGTCTGGTGCCCGAAGAAATTTTGTGCAGTCTCCGAAGACTTTATATCCTCGTCTTTCATAAACAGGTTTACCATCATCTGTTGCGATAAGAGCTACCGGGGTGGTCGTTTTAGGCAGACTTTTTTCCGCAGCATCAATGACACGCGTCGCCAAGCCTTGCCCCCGATATTTGGCACGAACGATAACAACCCCCAAAAAGGCTAATTGCTCGCCAAAATCATAAATGGCGGTTGTCGCTACCAGTTCGTTTGTCGAAGAATACAAGCCAAAGACCTGACCTGTTGCCAGAAGGATTTTCCAGTAATTCATGGGGAAAAACCATTCAATCTCGTTCGTCAACTGAAGGAGATCATCCGCATCTTCAATACTCAAGATGCGAAGTTCATATTCAAGATTTTTCATGTCTTACCGGCCCCTATAGACTGCTTGCCGGATCATAACCTTCGCCGGATTTTTCTTTTTTACTATTTGTTTTTTCGTTGTGCAACGGGATTTCTCGATCCTTGACGATCGGATAGGCAACTGCAGCGATAAGAGAGTTTATCCGCCTGAGATCACTCAGCAAACCCAGATGCATGGCACTGGATTCTTCATCCATATTACCATTGTGGCGCAACCGTTCAAGATGCGCATTTACGGCACGATATTCTGTATCCCTCAATCCTTGCTTATGTTGAATCAAGAGACTAGCCTGCGCCTCTTCACGGGTCATGAAAACACTGAAGGAAAGTTTCAAATTGGCGAGTGCCATATCGAAAAGCTTATTGTGATCTTCCATGTCCTGTTTAGAGAAAGACACCTGTATTTTTGAGCTCCTCTCCACCAACTCCGCCATATTGAGCACAACAATATTGCCCACATGCTCCAAATTAGTGGTGAAAGTCATGATCTCGGTACAGCGCTTTTCGTCTTCCTCATCCAGCATTTCCCGGCCAAGTTCGGTGAGATAGCTTTTGATTGACGCACTAAATTCCTTGATAACCTCGTCGGCATCCCGAACTTTACTCAACAGAACATTATCATTTTTCTGAAACGCCACTTGAAGATCACGAAACATCTTCTCCAGAATATCCCCCATGCGCAGCGTATCACGAACCGCATTGGCCATGGCAAGTTGTGGACTTTCAAGGGCTGCTTTGTCCAAATGGATAGGATGCAGAGCATTTGCTTCGCCGCCCAGCTTTTCCGGAATTATTATTTCTGTCAGACGCCCGAGCGGACCGGTGAAAAAGATGAAAAAAGCGGCAAGACCCAAGTTAAAAAATGTATGGAAGTTGACAATTTGCCGTGCAGAATCGTCAAAATACTTTGCAAGTTCAGGACCAATGATCCCCAAGAACGGTAGGATGACAACAACGCCTGTCAAACGGCATAATAGATTGCCAAGGGGCGGTCTTCTGGACGCAGCATCCGCATTCATTGTGGCAAGAACAGGCGGAAGAGCGCCGCCAAGATTTGCCCCGAGGATCATGGCAAGAGCAACCTCCATCGGAACTCCTCCTGTTGCGACCAGCGTCAGAATAAACAAGACAGTTGCAAGGCTGGAGTGAGCAACGAAGGTAATCAAGGCCCCAATAATAACGGTAAGAACCGGCTCTCCGGCGAGGGAGCTGAACACAAACTGCGCAACTTCTGAATCGCGAATAGCCCCAGAAGCCAAAACAAGAAGCTTCAGTGCTGTGAGCGTCATTCCGAGCCCAAGCATAATGCGTCCGAAATTTTTCGCGCGTGTCGATTTTGCTGTTGAATGGCGGACAAAACCGACGAAAAGAAGGATCGGCGCAAGCCAGGAA
>JAESPT010000176.1 GCA_016765515.1 Sneathiella sp.
AAGAAGTTATTGTACAGGGCGATCATATAAAAATCATTTTAAACGGAACCGTTATCGTTGATGATAATATTAAAGAGGCCACTAAAAATGGCACTTTAGATCAAAAAGATCACCCAGGGTTAAAAAGAAGTAAAGGACATATCGCCTTTCTAGGTCATGGCTCTGAATTGCAATTTCGAAATATCAGAATTAAAGATTTGAGCAAGGATTAACGATTTTAAACTTTAACATAAAGAAAGTCCAGATTAAAAAATCTGGACTTTCTACATTCAAGTAAATGGTTAGTGTTTACTCTTTAATAAACTTTTTAGTCATTACTTCTTCGCCATCATTAACTTCAATAAAATACATTCCTGATTTTAAATTAGAAACATTTATCTGCTTAGAAGCTTCTCCTGTTTTCACAGTTTGTCCAATCATATTGATAATTCTATATGAGAAATGATCTCCTTCTGGTAATTCTATATTAAGTATATTTCCTTTTACTGGATTTGGATGTAGTTTGAAATCATCTTCAAACCCAATTGGAGACCTTAAAGTGCCAACAACTACTAAATCGTTCATGACTCCTTTACTAGAATTAGTTCCGGTAATAGTAACCTGATCTATATAAATCTGGTCATTATTTCCAGAAGCATCACATCGAAATCTAAACCCAGAATTAACAGCAAAATTGTACTGCGCTGGAGTTAACGTAATAGTGGCATTATAGAAGGTATTATTATTGATATTTGTTCCTCTTACCCAAGATGCTACCGTTACATAACTTGAACCGTCATAGAACTGTAACCAGAAATCTTCATTGTTCTCCATGCTATATACATAGAAGTAGAAATCAACCACAACTTGTGAATATGGAGTAACATCAATGTTTGATATGGTCATTGTTGATGATGACGTATTATCTCTAAGCCTAATTGAATAGTTGCCTTCATAAGAGCGTGTTCCTGAATATCTAGAAGCATCGCTTCCACCATCAGTCCAATTATCCCAGCCTGTTTCAAAATAACCTTCGTTCAATACAACATCACTTGTTGAGCATGGTACGCAAACTGAGCCTCCACAATCTACTCCCGTTTCGTCTCCATTCTGAATACCATCATCACAAGTTGGTGCAACTGGTTCAGAAATACTGAAATTATCAATTGCAATATCTGCTTGCCATGTACTTCCCACAAATCTATTAAATCTAACTTGAACACTTCCGCCAACATAAGCACTTAAATCTAAGTTTACAGATAACCATGAATTTCCTTGATTTCCTGATTGAGACCATATACTTGTCCATGAAGCTCCATCATCTGTACTTATTTCTAAATCAATTGTTCCCATATCTGATGCACCATACATGTGATAATCAAAACTCAATGATGGTGTAGATAATCCACTTAAATCAAAACACGGCGAATTTAAAATTGCTCTTCTACTCGGATAATTAGGCGTTGAAGCTTCAACATAAACGTAATACGTTCCTTGTGATGCACTTGATGGCCCAGTACTGCTTGATGGCGTACCATTAGCATCAACTGTCCAATCAATATCATCAGCTCCAGATTGTGTCCATGCGCCTAAAGTATTTTCAAAACCTTCACTATATGGAAACGTAGAAATACCTCCAGAACACCCTGTTGAAGGGTCTGAAACATTTACTGTTCTTATTACTTGAACTGCTGCATTGCCAGCGGCATCGCTTACATTGTATGTTACTACATTAGAACCAGCCATATTTGTATCTACTGTGCCTCCAATTACAATATTGGCTGAAATATCGCCATCAGTATCATCTGTAGCTATTGCGCCTTGCTCATTATAAGTATCTCCAACAATTAAGTTAATTGTTGATGCTCCAATTAACGTAATTACTGGAGGTGTTGTATCTACAATGACACTCACATTTACTGTTCTTATAACTTGCGTTGCTGCGTTTCCTGCTGCATCGTTTACATTATAGGTTACGACATAAGTGCCTGCAATATTTGTATCTACACTATCTCCACCTATTAAAATGTTTGCCGAAATATCACCATCTATATTATCTATTGCTGTCGCACCTTGCTCTGTATAGGTGCCTCCAACGTTTAGATTAATAGTTGATGCTCCTACTAATGTAATTACTGGCGGGGTGGTATCTGCAGCAACATTTACTGTTCTTGTAACTTCAGCCGCAGCATTTCCTGCAGCATCATTTACATTATACGTTACTACATACGTCCCTGCAGTATTTGTATCTACAGTGTCTCCACCAATTACGATACTTGCTGAAATGTCACCATCAACATTATCTATTGCTGTTGCTCCTTGCTCATTATAAATCTCTCCAACATTTAGGTTGATTGTTGATGCTCCTACTAATGTAATCACTGGCGGGGTGGTATCTGCAGCAACATTTACTGTTCTTGTAACTTCAGTCGCAGCGTTTCCTGCAGCATCATTTACATTATAAGTTACTACATACGCCCCTGCAGTATTTGTATCGACGGTATCTCCACCTATTACGATGCTTGCTGAAATATCGCCATCAATATCATCAATGGCTGTTGCGCCCTGCTCTGTATAAGTATCTCCAACATTTAAGTTGATCGTTGATGCTCCTGTTAATGTAATTACTGGTGCTACAATATCTGGTCCTGATCCTTCAATAATTATGGTGTAATCTTCAACTTCGCCATAAGTAAACGTTTCACAAGATGTTGGAACACCGTTATACTTCATAGACACACGCATCGTTGTTGAATTTTCTACAGCACTTGACGGCACCGTAAAACTTCCACTCACTGGTGTTGTTGTAGTTGCAGATTGTGTCCATACTTGTTCTCCAGCATCAGTAAAATCTCCATCTCTGTTATAATCAATCCAAACTGAATAACCTTCACTATAAATTGTACCCGTCCACGCTGGCGTTACTGTTATTGTATATTGAGAATCTTTAGTCAAAGTCGTTGAAACGGCAGTAAAATCAGTATAAAACTGACCTCCCGAAGCATTATCTATGGTATTTAATTGCACTCTTCCAATATATTCATCATTAATATTTGTACTTGCAGAACTACAGTAATTTAACTGAACGTCTGTAGTTGTGAAATTTACAATACTACT
>JAESPT010000177.1 GCA_016765515.1 Sneathiella sp.
ATATTGTTCCCATCTCCGCTCCAGGCGACAATTTTGTTCTTTATCGGTCCTTTATGTTCTTCAAAAGTCATGATGTCTGCCATCAGCTGACAGGGATGGCTATCATTACTCAACCCATTGATAACAGGGACCGTAGCATTCTCTGAAAGTTCAAGAAGTTTATTATGATCATCGGTTCTGAGCATAATCGCATCGACAAATCGAGAAAGAACTCGCGCTGTATCCGCCACTGACTCGCCGCGACCCAATTGAAGGTCACCACTGTTCAGCACCATGGTATCACCGCCAAGTTGACGCATAGCCATATCAAAAGACACACGGGTCCGCGTTGATGGAAATTCAAAGATTGTAGCAAGGGTGTGGCCATCCAATGATCGTCCTAAATCCTTGGTCCCCTTTGGTAAGCCGGCCCGTGCCTTCTTGACGGAGATTCCGTCATCAATCATCGCCCGCAGATGGTATTTGCTAACATCATGCAAATCCAGAAAATGCCTAGGTGTCATCATTACACCAGCTCCTCACACGCTTTTTCCAGGGCCTCTACAAACTCGGAAATCTGTTGTTCTTCTATGATCAAAGGAGCCAGTAGGCGGACAACATTATCGCCGCCTTTTGCCGCCAAAACACCTTGCGATTTCAAAGCATTTAACAGGTCTGTATTCTCCACCCGGCACTTGAGGCCAAGATGCAGACCCACACCGCGCAACTCTTCCAAAACGGACGGGTACCGGTCGATGACACCGTTTAACGACTGTTTCAGATGGCCACCAATTTGTGTGACGCGGTCCAAAAATCCGGGTTCCGTCATGGTATCGACAACAGCCCCGGCAACCGCCATCGCAAGAGGATTTCCGCCATAGGTAGATCCGTGGGTTCCGACAGTCATGCATTTGGCAACTTTTTCAACAGCCAGACACGCGCCTACAGGAAATCCATTCCCAAGTGCTTTGGCTGAAGACATGATATCCGGCACCATACCAAGATGCTCATAGGCAAAAAGTTTGCCGGTTCTGCCCATACCTGTTTGAATTTCATCAAACATAAGGAGCAAACCTTCCTCATCACACAAGGTGCGCAAAGCCCGCATGAATTCGGGATCAACAACCTTAATACCACCCTCTCCCATGATCGGCTCTATGATGACACCGGCGGTTTCAGGTGTAATCGCTGCTTTAACGGCCTTAATATCGCCAACGGGAATATGATCGAACCCGTCCATTGCAGGGCCAAAACCTTCCAGCAATTTATCCTGACCGGCAGCCGCGATTGTTGCCAAGGTCCGTCCATGAAACGACCCTTCGAATGCAATAACCCTATACCGTTCTGCTTGTCCGTTCTCACTGAAATATTTACGGATCATTTTCAGGCCACATTCATTGGCCTCGGCACCGGAATTACAAAAATAAACCGCATCAGCAAAAGTGGCGTCTACTAATTTCGCCGCCAATTCTTCCTGTCCTGGTATTCTAAACAGATTGGACACATGCCACAGTTTAGCAGCCTGATCTGTAATCGCCTTAACAACATTCGGGTGAGCATGCCCAAGAGAAGTCACCGCAATACCGGCAGCAAAATCGAGATATCGTCGGCCGTCATTGCCGAACAAGTACGCGCCCTCTCCTTTTTCAAAGGAAAGATCTGTAGGGGCATAATTTGATAGCAAAGCGGGAATCATGTGCTTTCTCCACGACGATAGTCGACAAAATGTCATTAAGTGAATGGCCGCGAATCTCACCAAAACAATGAGTAGCGGCACAAGAAAGCGCGGAAGTATTGACAGGACGACGTCTCCTGTCAATCAAACTCTACAAAATACGCTGTTTTTCTAGGGTTTAAGTTTGTAACCCCGTTTAAAGAACGCCCAGGCAGCTGCATAAAGGGCAACATCCAAAAGTCCGACAATAAGAGCTCCCTGAACAAGAGAGCTATCAGAGACGCCTATAAAACCATACCGAAAGCCATCGATCATATAGAAAAAGGGATTTAGATGGCTGAGATCATACCAAATGCCTGTGAGACGCTCCACAGAGTAAAAAGTTCCGGACAGGAATGAAAGCGGCATAATCACAAAATTTGTCACGGCGGCAATATGATCAAACTTGTCAGATATAATACCGCCGAGAATCCCCAAAAGGGAAAGCATCAAGCCCGCTGCCAGAGCAAAGTATACTACTGCGCCCCATGAATGGACGGTCAGGTCGATAAAAAACCACATACAAATAGCAACGGCACACCCGACAACCATACCTCTGGTCAAACCGGAGAGTGCGTACGCCAGTGTGAGTTCCCCTGCGGACAAGGGTGGCATCAACACATCGACAATATTCCCCTGAACCTTGGCAATCACCAAAGAAGAGGATGTATTGGCAAATGAATTCTGAATCACCGCCATCATGATCAGACCGGGCGCCAGAAAGGTGGAAAAGGCAATGTCGCCGGATACCTGGCCGCGGTCACCAAAAGCCAACGTAAAGATGGCCAAAAACAACATTGTTGTCATCATTGGCGCAAAGATGGTTTGCAAAGGTACTTTCAGAAAGCGCTTAATCTCTTTCATCAGCAGTGTATACAGCCCGAGCCAATTGAGGAAATCGACATGATCGATAGCAGTCTGACCAGTCGCTTTATAAGTTGATTGATTTTCTGTTGTCTGGATGCTCATGGCCCTTTAAATATGCTCTCAGAACAAAAGGTGCAAGTTATCCTTATCACAGATTACTTGAAAAAAATCTAATCAGCGCCGTGATGAGGAAATCGTTATCAACAGGCTGGAGAATAAACAATGTCCGTGAAAATCCTTCACAACCCAAGATGCAGTAAATCTCGGCAAACTCTGTCACTTCTTGAAGAACGCGGAATTGAACCCATCGTGGTGGAATATTTAAAAACACCGCCAAGCAAAGAGGAACTGCAAGATATTTTAGCCAAACTTGCCCTTTCTCCGCGAGAATTGATGCGTAAAGGGGAAGCTGAATATAAGGATAATAACCTTGCAGACGATGATTTAAGTGATGAGCAGCTCATTGATGCCATGATTCAATGCCCGAAACTGATTGAACGACCTATCGTTATCAGCAACGGCAAAGTACGAATTGGGCGTCCCCCTGAATCCGTTCTGGAGATCGTATAACTCTTGGCCTTGTCAATTGATGATATCATTATTGGCTTGCGTGCAGGCAATAGGGGCTCGTTAGCGCGCGCGATAACTATTGTCGAAAACAGTGGACAGGGTACGGATGCTATCCTCCGGCAGATCAGCGACTCATTAGGACGCGCTACTGTTGTCGGGTTCACCGGCGCTCCCGGGGCAGGAAAATCCACATTGGTTGATGCCTTTGTCAAAGAGCTTCGCAAGCGCAAAAAAAGTGTTGGCGTCATTGCTGTGGATCCGTCCAGCCCCATAAGTGGTGGCGCCGTCCTTGGTGATCGGATTCGCATGTCTGATCACGCCACGGATGACAAAGTATTTGTTCGCAGCCTTGCATCGCGGGGACATTTGGGAGGATTAAGCCGATCCGCCTCTCACGTCATTGATGTCATGGATGCATTCGGCAAAGATTTCATTGTTCTAGAAACAGTCGGCGCGGGCCAGTCAGAAGTTGAAGTCGCTGATATTGCCGATGTGAAAATTGTCGTTTGCGCACCGGGACTTGGGGATGATGTTCAGGCTATTAAGGCAGGTATCCTGGAAATCGCAGACATCCTTGTTGTCAATAAGGCGGACAATCCGCTCGCGGAAAGAACAGCCCGTCAATTAGAAGCACGGACAACAGGCGAAAATACGAAAAAGATATCCGTCTTAAAAACCATCGCCTTGGACGGGATCGGTGTCGACATTCTGACAGACAAGATAGAGACCATCGCGTTATTGGCAAGGAGTGAATTAAAAGGCAAGGATCGTCCCCGTAAACTTTTAAAAACAGCAGCGTTGGAATATTTGACCTCACTTCTTGATGACAAATCAAACACGCGTTTTGATGAACTTGCTGAAAAACTGGTTCGCGGGGAGACAACATTTGAACAGGCTGCACTGGAAGTGCTGAAACTTGCCTCCAAGTGAATTTCCACCTTTTCATTGCGCTGCACAATATATAAGCTGCTCCCTAAGCTTGGGCGCAAACCCTAATTATAAAAAAACAAAACAGGAGAAGTCTCATGGCAGAAGCCGTTATTGTATCCACTGCGAGAACCCCAATTGGTAAAGCCTACCGCGGTGCATTTAACAACACCCATGGTGCCGATATGGGCGGACACGCCATTAAACATGCCGTCGAGCGTGCAGGCATCGATCCTGCTGAAGTGGAAGACGTGATTTTCGGATCCGCCAACCCTGAAGGCGCCACCGGCGGCAACACTGCACGCCAAAGTGCACTGCGTGCAGGTCTACCTGTAACAACTGCAGGGGTAACCGTAAACCGGTTCTGTTCTTCAGGCTTGCAAACCATTTCCATGGCGGCCCAGCGGGTTATTGTTGATCAGGTGCCGGTAATGGTTGCTGGCGGTATGGACAGCATCAGTCTCGTCCAGAATGAACACGCCAACACATTCCGCTTCCGTAATGATTGGCTAATGGAAAACAAACCTGCCATTTATGATCCTATGCTGAAGACAGCGGAAACTGTCGCAACGCGTTACGGAATTACCCGCGAACAAATGGACGAATTCTCGCTGCAAAGTCAGCAGCGGACTGCCGCGGCTCAGGAAGCGGGCCGTTTTGACGCTGAAATCGTGCCAATGACCACGACCAAAATATTGTTCAACAAAGAAACCGGCGCGACACTGGAAGAAGAAGTCACCCTGACACAGGACGAATGTAACCGCCCGAGCACAACACTTGAAGGTCTGGCAGGTCTGAAACCCGTTCTTGGTGAAGATTGTTTTGTCACCGCCGGAAATGCCAGTCAACTTTCAGATGGCGCATCAGCTTCTGTTGTTATGGACAGCAAGCTTGCCCAGCAGCGCAACATTGAGCCTCTTGGGACATACCGTGGTTTGGTGGTTGCCGGCTGTGAGCCTGATGAAATGGGAATTGGTCCTGTCTTCGCCATTCCGAAACTTTTGAAGCGCCACGGTCTGAAAATGGACGATATTGGCCTTTGGGAATTGGACGAAGCCTTTGCAGTTCAGGCTCTTTATTGCCGCGATAAACTGGGTATTACGAACGAGCTCCTGAACGTTGACGGCGGGGCGATTTCTGTAGGTCATC
>JAESPT010000178.1 GCA_016765515.1 Sneathiella sp.
GGTTGATACGGAACATACTGAAATGACGTTGGCCAACGGAGATGCGTTTGTAGAAAATGAATTCTTTACATTGGCAACTACAGACGGTGCTGGTGTCACCACAACTCATGTTTTTGAATTTCTTGATGCTCTTTCAGGCAACCCATTATTACAAGCTCCAGATGAAGCAGATCCCACCAATCCCGTATTTGTTCATGCCGTAACAATCGATACCTTGGCTTCAACAAGTGAACAAATTGGTACACTGGCAGAAGTTATGCGTGAACAGGGATTTTCTGTTGATATTCTGGACGATGGTACAATATCAATTGCCGGCAGCACAGCAATTACGTCTGATGTCTCTAACATGGTAGCAGGCGGCGCAACCGGCATGCTGTCCACTGACGACCTCGGTGGTGGTGCACTCGCCCTCATTGACAGCGCGATTGATCTTGTCGGTGATATGATGACAGAGATGGGTACTTTCTCCAATCGCCTGGATACTCAATCAGAATTTACCCAAATCCTGACCGATACGCTTGAAGAAGGCCTTGGCATTCTGGTTGACGCCAACTTGGCGGAAGTCTCTGCCAAGTTGCAATCTGAGCAGACAAAAGAGCAGCTGGGCATCCAGTCGCTTTCAATCGCCAACGCGTCTTCCCAGACTATTCTGGGTCTGTTTCGTTAATCGATTACGGATGAAGGCGGCCTTTCCTTTAGGTCGCCTTTTTTCTTCCCGTTATTTGAAACTAACCTTTCGAATACTTGAATAACGATTTACCAACAGAAAGCGTATTATGTATTTCGAAGCCTATAAAAAAGCCAATTTGGCTACTGAAAACCCCACCCAAACAGAATACCGCCTGTTCGCTGAAATCACCCGTGAGTTAGAGACCGCAAATACACGCGATACAACCTTTTCAAACCGCATTAACGCTTTGTTTAGAAATAACCAGCTATGGTTGACTATTCAAACTGACTTGGTGTCGGATCAAAATAAACTGGACAAGGAAACGAAAGCCGGATTATTTTCTCTGGCAATATGGGTCGAAAAATTTTCTTTTCCCGCCATGCGCACCAGCGCGGATCTGGAACCGTTAATATCGATCAACAAACAGATTATGCAAGGTCTCAGTGGTGCGGCGAAGACAGCACGGATGCCCGCACAATCGGTACGCCAGGAGCAATTTGCTCAGGTTTCAATATAGGAAGAGAGTATGCAACTCACGGGTACTAGTTCATTACTGTGGTATAAATTAGCCGGCTCCCAAACTGAGGCTCACATGAAAATGTTTGAGGCTCAGCCAACGACGGCCCGTGACATTGAAACTTTTAAAGAGGAGATCGCCAACGTAAAATCCGTTGACGATCTCATGAAAAACCGCACTCTTCTTACGGTAGTCCTCTCCGCCTTTCAGCTGGAAGGGGAAATTGACAAATATGCCTTCGTCGAAAAAATGCTGACGGAAGATCCTGAAGATGATGACAGCCTTGTCAATAAATTGGTGGAACCGCGCTGGACAAAATTGTCTACTGCCCTGTATGGCCTCAATCAGGATCCAGATTTCTTCCTCAACGAAACCAACGTCAACGCCATATTGGACGGCTACAAAACCAACGAATTCGAAAAATTTGAAGGATCAAATGCCGAAGGTATTCGCCAAGCCATGTATTTCAAACGGCTCGGAGGCGACATTGAAGAAATTCCTCAAATTCTGGCTGACAAATCACTGATGGAAGTTGTCCGGGTCGGCCTTGGTCTTCCTGAAAGCTTCCTGTCCCTGGATTATGAACAACAAAAGGCCCGTCTTGAAAAAGAAGTGGATATTGAAGATTTCAAAGACCCTGAGAAAATCGACAAAATGATCGAACGGTATTTGATCATGACTGAAATCAACAATACAGATCCAGCAGCAAATCCCCTGCTCTCGCTATTTCAACCGGTCGGGTCCGGCGGCTTTGTCGGACCGCAACCAATCGCCCTCGATATCGGGGTATAATATTTCTACTTAGAACTTTGTTAACTATAGCTTCCTATGCTTGACCTACAGTTGAATTGTAGGCAAAAATTTATGCAAAAAACCTCTTTAATAAATCCTCAAAAAGTAGCAAAAATTGTGACGTCCAGCGTCAGATTTTATAAAAAAAAGAAACTGCGTGATGCCAAAAAGCAAGCTTTTCAGCTTCTATCCAGCGATTGGAAAGATCCCAACACTTTTTTTCAAGTCGGTGTCGCCGCCTTTAACGCCGGTGACAATGAAACCTCTATCCCATTATACGAAAAGTCATTGGCGCTTAATCCGTCAGATGACCAACTTCACGCGAATATACTGCAAGCCCTAGGATCTTCTCATTCCGCGACAAATTGCTTTCAAGAAGCAATCCAGTATTTTAGCAAATCATTAGAGATTAAACCTGAAAACGCCAGTGCCTTAAATAACCGTAGTATCGCTTATTTAAGTCAAAACGAGCTACAGTTGGCTTTGGATGATTTACGCAAAGCCCATGCCTTGTCCCTTAATAATCTGGGTATTCTATTAAACCTTGGTGCGACCTTAATTAGAAAAGGACTGTCGGAAGAAGCGCTTAAAGTTTATGAAGAAAATATCGCCTTGCATTCAGAAAGTGCCGAACTGCACATAGCGATCGCGGAGTTAAAAAAAGTAGACGTTCCTTTGATGGCACTTAAGCATTACCGAAAAGCTGTAGCGCTAGATCCAACCAATGCTAAATATTTAAAGGCCTATTCTGAGGTTTTTGAGCGCTTGGCGTCTCTAAATACCTTCGATGGTTTGGAAAATGATCTTCTGCTTCTTCTATCAAACGATACAATTTCCTGGAATAACCTGAACATAATTGTCCCAAAACATATTAAAGCTCAACCCGCCTTTAGAGAGTTACTGCCCGCAATTTCAAACGCAATCAAAACCGGCGGCGATCTGCAATTGGATTTCGGTAAAACAATCAAGGCTCTTTCGAACAATGTGTTGATGTCTGCCTTAAAAAAAATGAGGCTCGTAGATCCAGAAATCGAAAGACTTCTCGAGCTATTCAGGCGGCAAACGCTCGCTGCGATTGTCAATAATATAAAGTTGGAAAAACCACTTTACGAATTATTGCGGGCCCTCCTTATTCGCCTCGCACATTACTGTTTTGCCAATGAGTATATCTTTAATGAAAATGAACCTGAGAGGACCGGGATAGAGGCCGTCATTCAATCCTTTGAGAACGGCGAAAATGCCTCTCCAGAAAACACAACGCTGCGCTTTCTAATCCTGGCCTGCTATCGAAATTGCCATAGGCTTTCGATAGCAACAAAAATCAAAAAGAATGTAGCCCTCAAAAAAGATGCTGAAATGTCAGATCTAATAAGGATTCAAATCACAGAACCTCTGTCTGAGAAAGACACCTACGAAGATATTCAGAAAATCACCGCGATTAACGACAGCATTTCGCTGAGCGTTCAGGAACAATATGAGGAAAACCCCTATCCTAGATGGCATCATCTTCCTCACGGCGGCACAACAAGCTATGCGGAGCATCTCGCACGCACTCTTCCAGTCCTAAAAGGACGTATTCCTGTTTTTCCGGACAAGCCCAGTGTTCTGATTGCCGGCTGCGGTACGGGCCGCCAGCCGATCTCAACCGCGCGCTCTTTTCCTGAAACCGATGTTCTCGCCGTTGACTTAAGTCTCGCCAGTATTAGTTACGCAATGCGTAAATCTAAAGAACTGAAGGTGAAAAACATTACCTTTGGACAGGCCGATATTATGGAGCTCGGTATTCTTGATCGAAAGTTTAACATTATTGAATGCGCGGGCGTCCTGCACCATATGAATGATCCTGTTGCAGGATGGCGCGTACTCTGTGATTTACTGGATGACGATGGTTATATGATCATCGGTCTTTATAGCGAACTTGGTCGAAAAGACGTTGTCGCCACCAGACAATTCATTCAGGACAATGATTTTGGCAACAATATTGAAGATATTCGTCGCTGCCGAAAAGATCTGATGACCTTTGATGAAACGCACCCAACATATCGTATTACAAAACACAGCGATTTTTTTACGACATCTGCCTGTCGGGACCTTATCTTTCACGTGCAGGAACATCGCTTCACAATCCCTCAACTCATCGACGTTCTGAATGAATTAGGTTTGGAGTTTCTTGGATTTACGCCGGATAGAAAACGGTTCCTATCGGAGTATGATGAAATGTTTTCAGAAGATCCGCATAGAACAAGTTTGGAAAATTGGAACACTTTTGAAGAAAAACACCTGGATACATTTGCAACGATGTATAAATTCTGGGTTCGCAAAAAACGATAATACCTTCTATTAATTTTCTTCTGTCTCTCAAGATAAATGTTCCTGTACTTTTAGCCGGATCCAAGGTTACTTTGCGGCCATACCGAGTATGCAATGGAACAGAATGTGACAGATATGCTAACAACTCTTGAGACGACTCTAAAACAAGCTATTCTATTGCACCGATCCGGAAATCTCGGACAGGCCGAAGCCCTCTATAACAGTCTTATCATGCAATTTCCCAAAGGTCCTGACGCCTATCACTTACTGGGCACCCTTTACCATCAGAAGGGGGAGCACAGAATAGCGATTGAACTCATAAAAAAAGCCTTGAAAATCAATCCAAGGAAAGCCGTGTTCCATAATAACATTGGCCATGCCTACAGGGAAAGTGGTGAAGCCCAAGACGCTGAAAAATCATTTCGCAAGGCCATTAAACTTAAATCCAACTATACATCGGCCATGAACAACCTCGGTGGTATGATCCTGGAAAAGGGAAATATTTCATCAGCAATTTCAGTTTTTAAAAAAATACTCAAAATTGATCCAGCCTACCATCCTGCCCGCCACAACTTGGGCAATGCCTATTATGAAAAAGGGGAAAATGAGAAAGCCATTCTCTGCTACCGCACCGTAATGCAGCAAAACCCCAACTATACGAAAGCCGCCAGAAATTTGGCGGAAACAAAGAAATTCAGAGAAGAAGACGAGGATTATAAACGTCTTGAAAAGTTGGCAGTTAATCCAGATTTTTCAGGTGAGAATAAAGCCAATGTTCTCTTTGCATTTGCAAAAGCGCAAGAGGATCTAAAGAAAAACAAGGAAGCTTTCACCACTTACCTCAAAGCAAATAGAACATACCGGGATACCTATCAGCTTTTCTTTGATCAGATTGTCCATGAATTTGATGAGATAAAATCTACGATCACTGAAGATTTTTACAAAAAACATCAAGGTGATGGAACGCAATCCTCTCGCCCCATTTTTGTTCTGGGGATGCCTCGTTCCGGGACTTCACTTGTGGAGCAGATTTTATCCTCTCACCCTCAAGTCTATGGCGCGGGCGAAGTGCATGCCTTCAACAAAACCTGCTTTAACCTCATCCGAGAAAAAGGGAAAAGACCCTTCTCAGAGGCATTCGATAACTGCCAAAGTACCTTCATACAGGACCTTGGGAATGATTACATACGGCAATTAAAGGCCTTACCGACAAAAGCCTCTTTTGTCGTGGACAAAATGCCTCAGAATTTTTTGTATGTTGGATTAATTAAGTTGATACTCCCGCAAGCAAAGATCATCCATTGCCGCCGAGCAGCAGAAGATACGTGTCTTTCCATTTTTAAAAAACACTTTGTCGACCAGCAAGCATATGCCTATGACCTTGAAGAGTTAGGACGATATTACACTCTGTATTTGGATTTGATGGCTCACTGGCGCACTTTATTGGGAGATGATCTTTATGACATCGACTATGAAGCCCTTGTTACGGATCAGAAGAATGAGACCGGGAAGCTTTTGAGATATTGCGGTTTGGATTGGCATGATGCCTGTCTTGAATTCCACAAAACAAAACGGGCTGTACGCACTGCAAGCACGGATCAGGTAAGGCAACCAATGTATCAATCCAGCATTCAAGCGTGGCGAAAATACGAGGAGGAATTAAAGCCCCTTCTCGATAAACTGTAGGAATGCAGCCTGCGAAATCACATCTGACTTCAGGCGCACTCTAAGAACGCCATTCTTTGGCTGCACCAATCTCTCTACACTTCATATTCTTTCATTTGTCCAAGATTATCAAACAGATAGAATCTGCAATTTTGGAACGGCAAGTCTTGCCAGATAGAGAATATTTTTCCTACCTGCCGTAAATTAACCTTATTAAAATTTTCAGAAAATTTTCCATTTCACGTTATTTTTCCCAGTTTTCTGCGGTTTTTCAAAAGTTGGCACACCTGTTGCAATTAATTCGCTGAGTGAGTTTGCGATCTGAATAGATTGCTCGGTGAAAATGCTACAGGAGAAGAAAAATGGCTTTTTCAGTAAATACAAATGTTAGTGCAATGGCGGCGCTCCGCACATTGTCCTTAACGACAAATTCGTTGAATCAGATTCAGCGTCAAATTGAGACCGGTCTTAAAGTGGCCGAAGCAAAAGACGATCCGTCAACCTTTACAATTGCCCAAGGCATGCGTGGTGACATTGGATCCTTGAAGGCCATTCAGGAAGGGCTTTCCTTTGGTCAGGCAACGGTCAATATGGCCAATGCTGGCGCACTGCAAATTTCAGATCGCATTATTGATTTGAACAAAAAGGTAACACAAGCCTTCAACGAAGGTTTGGATGTCGCTATCTTGCAAGAAGAGGCTGACGCACTTGTTGCTCAAATCACCTCAGTCGTTAATACAACTGTTTTTAATGGTGTTAATCTGATTGACGGCACTGGCGTTGATCTGGAAGTTCTGTCAGCCCTTGGCGGCGTGACACAAACTGTGCCAGCGCAGGATGCAAGGGCTGCATCGTTGGGCCTCAATGGTTTTGACCTCTCTGCCCAGGCTGCATCCATTACAATGGACAACGCCTTCGCTGTCGTAGAAGATAACATAATTACGGTGGTACTTTCTGATGCCAACGGCACCACAGCGACACATATTTTCGAAATAACAACGGATGGTAATGCTCTAGCTCAAGCACCGAATGAAGCCGCGACTCCGCCAATATTCGTGCATGCCGTTACTGTTGATCCTGCAAACCAATCCAATAACCAAATGGTTGGCACTATGGCAGATATCATGCGCCAGGAAGGATTTGCCGTTACCATAACGGAAACGGGTGTGATAGAAATATCTCATGGTCAAACCGCTGCAGTTACCACAAACCTTGCCGGAACGACAACCGGAGCAACAGCTGGTGACCCACTTGCTGTTTTGGACAATGCTGAAACACTTATTGGTCAAATCATTACGACACTGGGTACGGCCGCAAACCGCCTTGATAGTCAAAGTGACTTTACTCAGTTGCTTGTTGACAAGCTTCAAGAAGGCCTGGGTATCCTGGTCGATGCGAACCTTGCAGAAGCAAGTGCAAAGTTGCAAGCGTTGCAGACCAAAGAACAGTTGGGCATTCAATCGCTTTCAATTGCCAATGCTCGTCCACAGTCAATCCTCTCACTATTCCAGTAATAAAGTAACGTTATCGTAAGGATTTTCGTTGAAAATCCTTAACGAGAACAGGAATAGTAGAGTCAAAGAATGTCTGTAGCAGCATATACCAGAGCAAGCCAGAATTCCGAAAATACAAAACAAACGGAATACCGGGCGTTCGCAATCTTCACTCGCGCTTTAGAAGAAGCTGAGGCCGAAGGTCCAATAGCAGTCGTAAAAGCCGTGGCGGATAACCGCCAACTCTGGCTGACATTACAAATGGATCTTGCCTCTCCAGCAAACCAGCTCCCAAAAGAGCTCAGGGCCCAGCTTCTTTCTATAGCAATTTGGGTGAATAAATACAGCACCGCAGCCATGAAAAGTGAGGCCTCTTTAGAACCTCTCATCACAGTCAATAAACAAATCATGGAAGGGTTACGTGGGGCACCCAAACCAGCAACAGAGACAGAGACAACGGACACCCCCATAGAGACTAAACAGACTGAAGTCTGATATCTATATTTTCAAGAATTATCCTGTGGCTGAAAAAGCGATAAAAACGATAACAGTTCTAGGACACTCCCCTCCACTTCAACATCACCAGACGCAAATGCTAGAGCTGGATTCCTGCGTTTTGCCAAAATCTCCTTCCATACATAGGTGTCGGTTCGAATAAGCGCTTGCGGATTAATCGCCGCTTTTTGAGTAACCTCAGCGATACCCCTGCGAACCTCAATCGTGAAAACCTCATTCGTATCGGTAAACTCAAATCCGATGGTGACTTCTGTGTCGGCAGCTTTTGCCGCATCCAGATTTGCTGGCATCGCTTTCATATATTGAGCAATAGGAAAAGCCCTGAGCATGCGTTCCGGAACGAGTGTGGTGTCGGGCTCCGTGATTTTTAGCGCCTCCATTTCTGCGGCCTGCGTCAGATAGTAATTTCGACCATTGGCACTGATTTCCCTATCAGCAAGTGCTTTAAGACTTTTAAGCCGAATACCGACCGCCACCTCATCCACTTTGTCCATGACCAGAAGCGTATCGGCTAATTGCAAAGCCCACTGATAGTCCCCTGTTTGCAATGCTTGCTGGCTCTTTTGGCGAAGGATATCAGCGCTGCCAACCAGATCAATCATGCGCTTCGCCTGTTCCCTTTCAGCAAGCGGTTTCAAGTTGGTCGCATTGCCATCAAACCAGCCGAGATATCCTGTAAAAATTGATCGCACTGACCAGTCCACACGACCATAGAATTCCTGCAGATATGGGCTTTCCGCCAGATGCTGTGGCAATTGCACTTTTTCAGTTATCTGCTGAACTGTAAGGCCCATATTCATGCCGCGCACTGTCTGATCATGAACAAACTGAATGGCATCCCGGTAGTCTGTCAGATGGCCATATATTTCATCCGAACCTTTTAAGGGGCGTGTGTGACTGGGCACCAGGTATTCTGGTCGCAACTCACGCATTTTATCGAGACTGCTAACCCAGTCCATAACATCACGATAAGACGTGCCGCGAATGGCATACAAATTTGGAAAGCTCTTATAAAAATTATCGCCTGGCATCAGTAATTTCTGATCTGGCAACCAGACAAAGATTTGATCCGGCGTCTCCCCTGGAGCAAAATGTAATTCGATATTTACCCCTTCTATAGTTAGGCTGGTTTTATCACCTGAAAAAGTTTTGGTTGGTCTCATCAGATCGACAGGTGTACTGGGCCCACTATCGAGGAACGGCCCGATGCCATCATTAATAATCTCATCTTTTGGCAACAGTGAGCCAAATTGGCGCATGGCTCTTTTGTATATTACTGGCCGGATAACCTGTAATATCTTGTCCATATAGTGTGGGGTCGTTTCATAACTGTAGATATCCGGATTGTCATTTCCAGCGAAAACACCGCTCCCCAAAATGTGGTCTGCATGATTGTGGGTATAGATAATGGCACGAACTGGCTTTGACGTAATTTTGTCAAATTCCCGTTTTACCGCTGTTGCCACGGCAACACTTTCCGTCGTATCGACAATAATAACGCCTTTATCTCCTTCAATCAGGATTGAGTTGGCAAGTCCGTATCCAACGGCAACATGAACGTTTTCAGTCACCTGAATGACTGCTGGGTTGAATTCCTGTGTATGTGCAGTCAATTTTTCATTTGCACGTTGTTGAGAGTTTTCACTTATCGGGTCATGCCCTCCTTGATCCTCACATCCAACAACAATTAAAGAAATCCCGACGATCCAAATGCCAACTATTTTTTTCACTAGTTATCTCCATTATTGAATTTAGATTTTAGATACTTTACTCTAAAATTGTCAATCCTTTGAAAAAGAATCCGTTTCCTCTAGTGTCTTTCGTCACGAGACGGAAAATCAGGTAAGGCCGCATTATGGGAAATCGTGATCGAATATTAGAGGCGGCAAAAGAGCTGTTTAATACGCTTGGTGCCGCCAATGTTGGAACGAACAAAATTGCAGCTCATTTAGGCATCAGTCCAGGAAACCTTTACTACCATTTCGAAAACAGAGAGGAGATTATCCGCACCATCTTTCCAGAAATCTCCCGTGAAACCGATAAGGTATTCCTGCATTCTGACAACGCCTCTTTCACGCCTGCACTCTTTGGCGAAATCCTGATAAACTGGGTGGGCGTGGTTTGGAAATACAGATTTTTCTACGGTGATTTGGTCTCCCTTCTTCGAAAGGATCCAATCCTTAAAGAACTCTATAATCAGCGCCGTAAGCTGACACTTGCCCTTATGCAAAAATCAATTTCAGTTTATGCTGAAAACAACACGTCACATCAGCGGAATTTCACAGAGGACGAAACCACAAAGCTTGCGATCAATATATGGATTGTTGCCCTCAACTGGATTGGTTTTCTACAAGTTGAGAAGGAAGATACTCAAATTAGTCATGCTGATCTCATCGCCGGTGCCGTTCAAATTTTCGCGCTTATGGAACCCTATCTGGATGAGACAATCATAAAAAATGTCCACCGGCAAATGGCTGAAAAGTTGAAAATCCTTGCACTCGCCTGAGCAGGCCAGCCATTTTATAACAGAACAAAAAAATTGGAAAAATTATGAGCTGGGATGAAGAAGTAAAAGAAATTGCTGTGATGCGCGCAAAAGCACTTGAGCAAGGAGGCAAGGAGGCTGTTGACGCACAACACGCTAAAGGACGTCTTACCGTTCGGGAACGCATTGACGGCTTGCTAGACAAGGGTAGTTTTCGAGAGCATGGAAGCCTAGCTGGTTCATCTAGCCGTGATGATAAAGGGGCACTTCTTGAATTTTCCCCTGCAAATTATGTTACCGGCCTTGGCAAAATACAGGACCGGCCTGTTGCTGTAGGCGGCGAAGATTTCACCCTAAAAGGGGGGTCGCCAAACGCCTCGGGTCTTAGAAAAAGCATCTATTCTGAAGAATTGGCGTTGCGTTATAAAGTCCCTCTTGTCCGTATGCTGGAAGGCGGGGGAGGCAGCGTCTCTAGCGGCAAGGATAACAAAGGGCCTGTTGGAAGCCCCGTTTATGAAAAACCTCGTTTTAA
>JAESPT010000179.1 GCA_016765515.1 Sneathiella sp.
AAAGTGCCGAAGATCGCCTGGTGGATGGGCGCCTATGATTTCACCTATGAAGCCTATATCGCCGTCAATTTGTACATGGTCTTGAGCGGGGCAGTAAACTTTATCAAAGAGCTTCCCGAAATCTGGAGCGCCATCACGGAAGGGTTCAGTGATTTCGCCAAGGCCTTTGGTAACACCATGGATTCAGCGGCCAGCTGGATCAATGAAAACCTTCTCAGCGCCAGTGAATCCGTTGGCGAACCGGTTAATGTGGACATCGATGTGGATACGGATGTTGATGTTGATATTGATGTGGATACGGATGTGGACACGGATGTCGATACCGATGTGGATGTAGACATTGATATCGACATAGATATTGATGAAGACATTTTATCTGTTGTTGATGTGGATATTGATATTGATGTGGACATTGATACAGACACTGTCACTGATAACGTTGTTGATAATGTCACCGATAATGTGACGGATATTGATACAGACATCGATACGGACGTGGATGTGGACGGCGAAGGATTGGGTAAATTTCTCTCCAACCTGGGTAAGAGCCTCTTCAAGTCCGGTGGTAATCTCCTCAAGAGCTTCCTGTCACCCGGTAATCTCGCCATTATGGGCGGCATGTATGTGGCGCAAAAGGGGATCGCGGCCTGGGGCAAGAAAGCCGGCGGCGATTATGCTAATCTGTCTCCAACAACCGCAGCACCGCTTGGTCTATGGCTTGATTATATGTCCAACCCGAAAATCACGTCTGAGACCAAATGGAATTCCTTTGCCGATTATGTTGAAGATGCCAACGCGTCGGTCACGCCGCAACAACAGGAGCTCATCCTGTCCTCCGTGCTCACTGTAAACAATGCCGTTGAAGACGCGGCTCAGCAAGCCTGGAAATGGCCACAATCTGATGAAACTGCGGTTGTGAACTCGATGCTGCGGGATAGGGCTGCTGCGGATCAGTATAAAGCCTATCAATATCTGGCGACCTACACCTATGGCAGCAAGATACTGCCAATTAAGGTTGCAAGTGCGGTTGCCCTCAGATTTGCCAAGCAATGTTAGGGGGATCACCTGTGAACAAGCATTATCCTTCGGTGGAGGAGCATACCAGAAACTGGGAAAAACTCGCGGCGGGCATTGCCGCCACCAAAGATCAGATTAAGGAGTATGAGGTGGGAGAAATCCCACCGAACTCCCAAACAGGTTCTTTGACAATATTGGGGACGGGCATTGAGACCATCGGGGTTGCGATCGGCGACAAGAGATTAATCGAAGAAGCCGACAAGGTCCTCTATTGCGTTGCCGATCCGGCAACGGTGACCTGGCTCAATCAGATCAGATCCGATGCGCTTGATCTGTATGTCCTCTATGGTGAAGACAAAATCCGGTATGTTACTTATATGCAGATGACGGAAGCCCAGCTTTATTGGGTGCGAAAAGGCCTCAAAGTTGTTGTTCTTTTCTACGGCCATCCCGGCATATTTGTACTCTCCACCCATCGGGCCATGATAATTGCCAAGCGCGAAGGTTACCGGGCATCTATGAAAGCCGGCGTCTGCGCCCTGGATACTCTCTGCGCAGATCTTGGTGTTGATCCCTGCAATCCCGGACTACAAACCTATGAAGCGACAGAAGCGCTTATCCGGCAACGGGTCATTGATACATCCGCCAATGTGGTCCTGTGGCAGGTTGGCCTGATCGGCGAAAGTGGCTACAGGCGTCTTGGTTTCCTCAACAATAATTTTTCGTATTTTATAAACTGGCTGCAAGGCATCTACGGCGAAGACTTTGAGGTCATTCACTATATCGGATCCAGATACCCGTCCATCGATCCGGTCATTGAACCCTATAAATTAAGCGACCTTCACCGGCCGGACATCCAATCCAGGATCAACGGTCTTTCCACATTCTATATCCCGCCGAAAGACACGGTGGAGACAAGCCGCAAGATATGCAGCGACCTTGGGATGATTAAACCCGGACAAAGCATTGTGCCGCAAAAGACCCCCCTTCGGGAGATTGGGAAATATTCATCCCGGGAGATGAAGGCCTTTGACGCTTTCGCTAAATTCAAGGTTCCTTTTTCCTATAAGTTTCAAGCAGAAACCGAACCGGCCAAATTCCTGATTGAATTGAGATTTGATCCCCAGTTGCAGGAACTCTATCGGGACGATCCGGTCGCCGCGCTCAATGACAGCCGGTTCAAAGGCCTGTCCGACACGGAGCGAAATCTCCTCGCTACTCGGGAATCCGGCGCAGCCCAGGTGGCAGCAAAAGGTCTTCACATAAAACATGCAGAAACGGACAGGTTTCTCAATGACCTTCTCACCAAACGTTCTTTTTCTCTGGATTTGGCAAAGATCATTTCAGGTCTTCCCAAGCACGAAGCTCAATCAAAAGTATCCGACTTTATTGCAGAACAGGGGTATGACATCGATTGGCGAGAGGTTAGGAAATCATTTGATGCCCTGAACAGACTCCATCTGTATCCGTGGACCGGCACCTATATTGAAAAGAACAAGCATCTGACTATTACCTTGATCGGAAGTCTGTCGTCTCCGCGGGCCAGCCTTCTGTATATCAATGATACGAGAATTCGGAAATTTGGCTATAAACATGGCATTTTGCAATGGCAATCCAGCGCGGGTAATCCCTATAACGGTTATCTGAAGCCGGACATTACGCTCAAAGGGGTCCGCAATCTTGTCGGCAAGATCTGGAATGAAAACGAGACTGTTCCCAAAGACAGTAACTTTGTTGCCTTTGAAGTGAACCCGAATAGGGCCAAATTCCTCAAAAAAGCCAACACCTATTTCCAGTCGAATTCCATTAAGGAAGTTGAAGGAGAATATGTGCTCCGAACCACGGGGAAATACGCAAAAACCGTCAATAAATTATTGATCCGTGAAAACAATGTCCTACTCAACGATACCCCGATCCCTGAATTTGAATTTGACAACGGCCAGCTCTCCTGGTCTGGCGGCACCCGGGAATGTTATTCGGGCAAGGTGTCTTTCCTGTTTGATCCCATTCTTGGATCCTCTGAATTATTCGGAACCTCCCGAACAGAAGAAAGCGACACGGTTGTGAAATGTTATGGAGCATCAACCCGCAAAGTTTCTGCGGATTATGCCGGTCCAGAGATGCCCGAATGGGCGTCGGCCCACTTATTGTCCATTGTCAGTGAGAATACGGCAAAGGGGGGATTGATGTATTGGCATAAATGGGAAAAACACAGTTTTGCAACACGGATCGCCAATAAATTTGTCACCAAATTCACTTGAGGTAAGCGTTTCCCAACGGTGAGAAAAAAGCATTCAACCATGATACCGAATGCCATCACATTGAACTATGACACCCGGAAATACCCGTTCAGAAAAATATTATCTGAACAGGTTTTCCGGGTCCCCAGAATTGACAAACTCCACCACTACTGGGCGGCGCAATCGGGCAAGAAAAAACTCGACTACGGCGACAACTTGCTGCTTCGAAAAATCATGCAGCGACTGCCAGTTACATCAGACTTCTATCACCTCTATCACCGATGGCTCGAAGAGATTATCGGCCCCCGCTACGGCAATAAAATCAGCTATACCATGCATCCGAAAATGCGGGTTCATCTGTCTGGCACACCCAGTGTCAGCGATTTTCACAACGACGCCTCCGTCACCGGGCGAGACGATCAGATCAATGTCTACCTGCCTTTCACCGATGTGTTTGACGGCAGTACCCTGTGGTGCCAGAAAGATTATGAAAGTACTGAAAGTATTCCTCTGAACCTGAAGTACGGTCAGGCGCTGATTTGGGATGGCGGATATTTAAGCCATGGTACAAAAGAAAATAATACGGATGTCACCCGGGTCAGCTGCGACTTCAGGTTTGCCTATCTGGATGAGAGCCGGGTCAAAGGAAAATACCGAAACGTGCTGGCGGGACGCCCGCTTGCGGGACAACCATAGGCCAAAAATCGTTGCCTCCCTCTATAAGGGCATATACTGTGAATTCAATACTAGGATGAGGGGCGATTGTGACGGTTGAACAGAATGTCAGGGGCGATGGGAATGCGACCGCCGCAAAAGGGGGACGCGCAGAAGTTCATGTTACAAACAACATTAGCTATCAAGCAGCGACACCTGTAAAAATTGACAGCACAAAAATTGAAAACGCAATTAATCTGTTATCCGAAATATCAACCCTTGAAGGCATTCCAACACCAGGTGAGTTAGCAGCGGGATCCACCCTGCCCCATCTGCCAAACCGGTTTTTTGTTGGCCGAGAAGAAGAATTATCCCATCTGGCACCAACACTGTGCGAAGGGGG
>JAESPT010000180.1 GCA_016765515.1 Sneathiella sp.
CCCAGTTGTCGCGGGCGGAGTAGTAGTAGGCAGCGGCACAACGGGCTTCTTGGTTACTGGCATCGACTGAACAGCCGTATCTGCCCGCAGCTTTTCATCCGTATATTGTGCGTTTTCCCGATCGGCTTTCAAGCCTTCCTGAATATCACTGGCTTCTTCGATTGAAATTGTTTTACCCGCTTCATCCGGAACAGATCCCAATTTAGGGTAATCCCCGTCTTCTTCTGGCTGTTCTATTTTAGTCGGGCGATTGGCATCGCCACTATCACTGTCAAACCAATCAGTAGGATCAATCCAATCTGGCGTCGAACACCCCGCTACGATCAACAGCGCGCCTATAAGGGCTGTTCTTGACACCCCTTTTTTCAAGTTTTTCAAGTCCGGAAAAGAGGAAATCTGCATAATCACCATTTCTGTCGCCTATACCCTAATCAGAATCGCTGGCTATAAATCCACACGGGTAATTCCGCCCAAGTCACCACCATTCTAATTTTATTCTGAATAACTTAAAGCATATGAGGGGCAATTTCGCAATGATTTCGATAGTTGCAAAATAAAATGAGCGATTATTCTCTTTTTTGGATGAGTATATCGCAGCATTTGCTAGACTGTGTTGTAGTCAATGAAATATGGAGCACGAACCTAAGGGGTGTCAAAGTGCAGGATAAACAGGACTTTCCAGATACAGCCAGCCTGGTGACAGGATCACAGGAATTCGCAGATAATTTGATAAAGGTTTCGAAAAAAAGCCAAGACCTTATCAGTGATTTTTATAACAGCCAGAAGAACGACGATTTCGATCCGGATCCCTTTAACATTGGCGGCTCTTTTCTCAGTTTGGCGCAAAACATGTCCGCCGACCCGACAAAATTGATGGATGCCCAGGCCAATCTCTGGAAAGGCTATATGGATATCTGGCGGAATATGGCCCTCAATGCAAGTGGCCAGGACAGCGACGCAGCGATTGAACCCGCAAAAGGAGACAAGCGTTTTCGCTCGGACGAGTGGAGCAAAAATCAAGTCTTCGATTACATCAAACAAACCTACTTGATGACATCAAAATGGATCAATGACACCGTTGCTGACGTTGAAGGACTGGATGAACAGTCTCGTCAGAAAGTGGACTTTTTCACAAAGCAATTCACCGACGCCCTCTCCCCGACAAACTTTTTCTGGTCCAATCCCGATGTGCTGAAACACACCGTTGAGACCAAAGGAGAAAATCTAGTCCACGGCCTAGAAAATCTTCTTGACGATTTAAAGGAAGGAAAAGGGAAACTTAATCCAAAAATGGTCCCGGACGGGGCTTTCGAAGTTGGTAAAAACATCTCCATCACTCCAGGCAAGGTCGTTTTTCAAAACGAATTGATGCAGCTTTTGCAATTCAATCCGACAACGGACAAGGTGTACAAAAAACCACTTCTGATTACACCGCCCTGGATCAACAAATATTATATTCTGGATTTGCGTCAGGATAATTCCTTTATTAAATGGTGTGTTGATCATGGTCACACAGTCTTTATCATCTCCTGGGTTAATCCGGACGAACGGCATATCGACCGGAATTTCGAAGATTACATGTCGGAAGGCATATTGGCAGCCCTTGACGCAGTTGAGCAGACAACCGGCGAAAAAGAAGTAACAGCTATCGGCTACTGCATTGGTGGTACCTTGATGTCCGCGACCCTTGCCTATATGGCGGCAATCGGCGAAAAACGGATTACAGCCTGTACCTTCTTCGCTGCCCAGATGGACTTTGAAGATGCCGGTGAGTTGTTGATGTTCACCGATGAAGATCAAATACAGATGATCGAGAAGAAGATGGAGACTGCAGGTTTTCTGGAAGGGCGGAATATGGCAACCACCTTTAACATGCTCCGGTCCAACGACTTGATCTGGTCTTTCATGATCAACAACTACCTAATGGGAAAAGACCCCTTCCCCTTTGACCTGTTATTCTGGAATTCCGACACGACCAACATGCCGCCTAAAATGCACAGCTTCTATTTACGCAATATGTATCAACAGAATTTATTGCAAAAGCCGGGCGGCTTAACCCTGGGCGGCCAAGCTATTGACCTGTCCAAGGTGACTATTCCAATCTTTGTACAAGCCAGTAAAGAGGATCATATTTCGCCGTTTGAATCCGTCTTTAAAGCAACCAAACTGATGAGCGGCCCTGCTGAATTCATGCTGGCCGGATCTGGACATATTGCCGGTGTTATCAATCATCCAAATGCAAACAAATACCAGCACTGGACCAATGCGTCCAAAAAGAAATATGAAACCGCACAGGAATGGCTGGAAGATGCCAAGGAATCGCCAGGATCCTGGTGGCCCCATTGGCAGAAATGGCTCGCCAAGAAATCAGGACCGAAGGTCGATGCCCGAGATCCGGCCAAAGGTAAGTTAAAACCGCTGGAAGATGCACCGGGTTCTTACGTCAAAGTAAAAGCGAAAGCTGGAAAATCTGCCTCTGAATAACGAGGGCCTCGCCCTAGTCTTCGGCGTCCTTATACACTTGCGCAAGTTCAGCGTAATGCTCTGCCCCGCTGGTCAGAGTGTTCCGCTGTTCTTCTGTCAAATCGCGAAGAAATTTAGCAGGCGATCCGCCCCAAAGCTCACCGGACGGCACTCGTTTATTGGGCGTTAGCAATGCCCCCGCAGCGACCATAGCCCCGCTTTCAACAACCACTCCATCCAATACAGTTGTGCCCATCCCGACGAAACTGCCATTCTCCAGCGTACAGCCGTGAATAATGCAATTATGTCCCACCAGGACATCGTCCCCGATAATGGTCGGATGGGTGCCGTTTGATACATGGATAACGGTGCCGTCCTGGATATTGGTGCGCTCTCCAATTCGGATATGATTGACATCGCCGCGGACAACGCAGTTAAACCAGATACTGGATTTATCGCCGATTACTACATCACCAATAACGACCGCCGTCGGTGCGATATAACCACTGTCGGCAATATCCGGTGTTTTATCCTTAAATTTCAGGATCGTAGCTTTCATCGATTTATCCTTATTATTTTTAATTTTTTGTTTTTCTATGGGAAAAGAGGCACCTGTTCCAAACCAAGTGTTTCTTCGAATCCAAACATCAAGTTCATGTTCTGAACAGCCTGCCCACTTGACCCTTTTACCAGGTTATCAATAGCAGCAATAACTGTGGCCCGGCCGGGGATGCGATCTTCAAAGACGTTCACTACGCAGTTGTTTGACCCGCGTACCATCTGGGTATGGGGAACAGCCCCTTCACGTAACAAACGAACAAAGGGCTCACTCTCGAACACGCTTTCATATTCGGCCCGAAGATCGGCAACAGTTTTACCGGCACAAAGCCGAACATGACAGGTTACCAACTCACCCCGGCTCATAGGCACAAGGTGGGGCACAAAATTGACCCGAATGTTGTCGGCGTCCGTCCCTGCTGACTTGGCAATTTCCTGCTCGATTTCCGGGGCATGCCGATGTTTGGCAATACTATACGGACTAAGTCCTTCACCGCATTCACTAAACAAGGTATTTTGTTTCAAACCCCGCCCGGCGCCGGTTAAACCAGATTTGGCATCAATCACCACGTCCTCATGGTCGATGAGGCCTGCTGCGACCAGAGGCTGCATGGCAAGCAAGACGGCTGTCGGATAGCAACCGGGACAGGCAACAAGGCGCGCCCGCTTCACGGCATCCCGATTAAATTCCGTCAGCCCGTAGGCAGCATCCTTCTGCAAATCCAGGGCCCGATGCTCATGACCATACCATTCGGCGTAGGTATCCGGATTGCGAAGCCGAAAATCTGCCGACAAATCAATCACCTTCACACTCTGCGGCAATGTTGCGATGATTTCCTGGGTTGTGCCATGGGGCAAACCGCAAAAAACCACATCAACAGAAGACCAGTCAGCGTCGGATACGGAAATCATGTCTGGCAAACCATACCCACCAAGATGGGGGTAGACCTCTTCAACAGACAGCCCTGCTTTTCTATCTGCTGTCAGCAAAGTTAATTCAACACCCGGATGCCGCAGTAAAATCCGCATGGCTTCCGCGCCTGTATAACCACTGGCGCCAAGAATACCCGCTTTAATTTTCTTTGTAGAATTCGTCATTTTCTTCAACGGACCTCTTTATCGGGTCCGTTTCCCATTGAAATTATTTTGTCAGATAGGATGTATGTTCGCCGTTTAACACTTTATCGGCGAACCA
>JAESPT010000181.1 GCA_016765515.1 Sneathiella sp.
CGTCTGCGGAGATAATACGCCGAATAGAGGCGAGTATCTCCTCCATGGTCGGTTCTTGTTCTGTTTTCGGATCACTCATCTTCTAAATCACCAACAAGATGGAATTACAATTTGCGAAACTTAGCGAAGAATGACATAAAATGCCACCCTTCTACGTTAATTTCGTCTTATAATGTTAATGAAGACTTAATTCAGACCACCATCTGTACCATACCACATGTCACGAACGCGCTTGTAATTGGCTTCTGGATCATAATATTCAACTTCCAGCCCCAACTCTTTTGCACTCAGATTTCCAACGGCGGCAAAAACATCATACATGGCGACATAGACATCCCGGCGAGTCGTAACCAGATTCACTTGGCTTATGAGCAGCTCCTGTTCCGCGTCCAGGACATCCAAAGTGGTTCGTGAACCAACCTGGGCTTCTTGATTGACACCCTCGAGTGCAATCGTATTGGCGCGCACCTGTTCCTCGTTCGACACAATTTGAGCACGAGCCGATTCTAATTGTTCCCAAGACCGATTGACAGCTTCACGGACCTGACGGACGGCTGTTTCAATTTCAATTTTTCGCTGATTATTTAACTGCCGGGCCTGACGGACCTGACTGTGAACAGAGCCAGATTGATAGAGTGGGATCGTCAATGTTGCTGTAAGGGACGCATTTTCCTGCCATTGGGCTTCCGAAGCCTGATTATTGGTATGAGAAAGCGTACCGTTCACAGAAAATGTTGGCAGAAGCTGGCCAGACGTTGCCCGGATACTGTGCTTTGAACTTTCCTCCTGATATTTTGCTGATTGAATATCAGGGTGATTGATCATCCCAAGCCCAAGTGCCGCCTCAATGGTTTCAGGAAAATTGTCAGGTTGCGATGGATAGGACACAGATCCTGGCTTTTGACCGACGACCTGTTCATAATTTGCTTCGCTGACTTTGCGGTTACCGATTGCCCGAACCAGATCGGAGCGCGCGCCGGCAAGTCGAGCCTGTGCCTGAGCGACATCTGTTCGTGTAATTTCGCCCACATCGAACCGATCCTGGGCTGCTTCTCGCTGACGGATCAGAACATCCACATTATTGCGGTTCAATTTCACAACTGCCTGATCGCGAACCACATTCATATAGGCGGCAACAGCCGACTGTAGAATTGATTGCTCTGTTGATTCCAAATTAAATCGAGCGGCAAGGACATCCGCTTCTGCGGCATTTGTACTGGCAACCGTCCGGCCGCCGCGATAAAGCGGCTGGGTCACGGACAGAGAAAGCGCGCTTGGATTGAAAGTCCGATCACCGCCTGGCAATGTGGTCGTTGCGTTCTTACTGTATTCAGTTCCAGCTTCACCCGTAACAGTGACAGTGGGCCGCCAGTCAGATAATGCCTGGGACACGCCTTCATCAACACTGCGAACACTGGCTCGCTGGGCCTGCAAAGTCGGATTACTGCCATACGTGATGGCGAGTGCTTCTTGCAGGGATTCTGCATTCACAGACGAGAAGGAAGAAATGGCTGCGATAACTGAGGCCACTGTAAAGATCACTTTTTTCATTTTGAACGCCCTTCGCATCTTTTTTGCTAACCTAAAAAGAAGTCTACTATTTAGTATCGGGGCAATACAACACCAAGTTATTGAGTGTCTTTATTTTTTATTCCCCGATTACTCGTCCTGTTGTCTATCGAGTATTCGTATTTTCACAAACAGTTTACAAACAATTTCAACCAGTATGTGATCAACATCATATTCTATAATTACATAATTAGAAGCTGAATCCTGCTTTCGCCTTCATACTTCCGATCGCAGGAACCGCCGCGTTGAAAAGAGATGTTGCGTAAAAATTATCTCCCTGCCTGCGATATAAAGTAGCGACACCCGGGTTCGTCCCCAAAACACAAATTAGACGCCCCTCGTCGGCCAACTGATCCAACAAAGTCTGAGGCGCCGCGTCAACAGCACCGTTGATGTGAATGACGTTATAAGGTCCCTGTTTGGCATTTCCTGCATCCAGCTCTGCTTCAATAACAGCCACGTTATCGGCTTCCAGCCCCATCAGAATATTTGATGCTTTCTCAACCAGAGCAGCATTATCTTCAATTGAGACAACCGCTTGAGCGAGATTTCCAAGGACAGCAGAAGAATAACCGGTACCGCACGCAATATCGAGAACAACATCTGTATCGGTGACCTCAGCTGCCTGGACAAGAAGTCCAAAAACCCGGGGCTCGATCAAAAAACGATCCTGTGCCACTTCAAGATCTTCATCCATATACGCAACACCTCGAAGATCCTTTGGCACGAATTCTTCCCGTGGCACTGTATCCATAGCATTGGCGACACTGTCGCTGGTCACGTTATTGGGTCGAAGTTGACTGAGCACCATACTGTGGCGCGCGGTTGCGAAATTTTCAGCCATCGTGAATTTCCCGTTATCCTGTGCTGCGTTGCAGACTTAAAATTGAAAGCATACGACCCACCGGGTCGCCGCGGTTATACTGAACAAACAACAATAAAGGCAAGAAAGAAGCGCTGACCTCAACGCCTTTTCCGATCTAATCAACAGATGCGTGATATTTTCGCCAGTATAAACAAAAAAAGACCCCGAATTTATCGCGGCCTTTTCTCAAAATCATGCACCAGTTGTCAGGCCATTGAGCGAATATCGCCCAGAACCATCTCAACCTCTTCTTCTAGTTTTGTTGATTGACCGGATAACATATCAACGGTGCTTAATAGATGTCCTGCAGCTTCTCCAGAGACTGACGCCATAGTAGACACTTCCGAGACACTTCTGGAAACTTCTTCGGTTCTAGCAGACGCCAATTGGATGTTCTGCGTAATTTCCAAGGTTGCCGTATTTTGTTCACTGACGGCAGAGGACATGGCCTGCACGGTTTCATCAATGCGCGTAATCATGACCTTGATGCCCTGAACGGCGGTGACGGCTTTTCCGGTTGCCGATTGCATACTCTCAATTTGCTTCCCGATTTCCTCTGTCGCTTTTGTTGTCTGTGCTGCCAGCCCTTTAACTTCAGAAGCAACAACAGCAAACCCTTTACCAGCGTCACCAGCACGGGCCGCTTCGATGGTCGCATTAAGAGCAAGTAAATTGGTCTGAGAGGCGATATCATTGATCAGATCCACAACATTCCCGATTTCTCCCGCTGTGATAGCCAGATCACTGACAACAACATCGGTCTTCTCAGTTTCCTCCAATGTTTCCATTGATAATTTACTTGAGACCGAGACTTGCCGTGTAATTTCCTGCAAGGAAGCGGAAAGCTCTTCTGCGGCAGAGGCGACGCCACTGACATTTTGCGCCGCTTGTTCTGAGGCGGAAGCAATCGTTGTTGATAGGCCGTCCGTGTCTTCTGCACTTTTTGCCATTGTTTGGGCCTGACGCCCCATGTCCGTTGCTGAACTGGATATCTGTTGCGCCACAGCATCAACACTTTCTTCGAGTTTAGAGGCAAGCTGCGTAACAAAAACAGCACGATCTTCCGCAGCCTTCTCCTCTCTTGCTTTTTTCTCTTCCTGCTCTAAACGCTCCTGCTCTTCTTTCTCGGCAATACGAACAGCTTCACGGGCAGCTTTCTCTTCCTCTTGTTTTTGTTTTTCTAATTGCAGAACAACCATCTCCTCAGCGTTTTCCTTGAACACCTGAACAGCACGAGACATATCCCCCACATCATCTTTTCGCTCCAGACCATCAATTGCGATCCCATGATCGCCTGCGGCAAGTGAACTCATGGCGTTGGTGAGCTGGCTCAACGGTTTTCCGATAAAGCCATTCAGTAAAACGGCCGTCAGGATCATCAGTCCAATGAGAACAGAAACACCGAGGATCATTTGATCAAACAGACTATCTGACAATTGCGCGTTCAGTTTATCGAGGCTCCAGGCGATTGCCACATTACCAACAAAAACCCCTTTTGCTGTATGCACGGGCGCGATGACAATATGATGATCATCCGTTATTTCTGAATAAGAGGCATCCTGCCTCAATTCAGATTTCTTGCTCGAAAAAATGGCCGCTAAATCGGAGTTTAGTAATTTATCCGAATGATATTCCGTTACAGAATTTCCTTCATTATCATATGTCAGTATGTCCGCAAGAACTGTGTCCTCTATTGTCGCCATCTCGTCATAGATTTCAGAGACCTTTTTGGCTTTTTTCCATCGCAGGCCACCGGACATCTGATCCGCCATCAACTGAGTGATCGTCACGTTATTGGCTATCGCCAATCCTTCTATACCGTTTCTCTGGTTTTGATTTCCAAAATAGACGAGGAGGGAAATAGCGACCATAAAGGTCGCCAAGACAACAAGAAGTATTTTCCTGCTTACTGTCAGTTTGAGCGAGGCCTTCTCGGTTTCACGCGTCGTTTCTTGAGACTTTTGATGTTCTGTGCCCATGGAATTTAACTTTCTTAACTACATACAATCCGGTATCGACGCGTTATTCAAGCGCCTCGACATTGACACCAACCGTAACCGCACCAATCGGCTCATTTGATGCCGGATCAACAATGGCAATACTTACCTGCGACTGATATGTTTGAGAAGAATCATCAAATTCAACATCATCGATCAATTGACCGGATGGACCGGCGCCAAAAGATTTTTGCCATTTGCCTTCATCGCCTTGCCAATAATCCGATGTTACATCGCTCTGACCGACGTTCAGACCTTTATTATCCATCACAAAAATTTCCGTATAGAGACCCTCTGATTGTTCCTTGATATTTTTGAGGTAGGCGGAAAGACTATTGCTCAGGACAGCATTGATCATGGATTTATCGCCGCCTTTGGTTTCAGCACGCCATTTTTTATCCAGTGAATCAATTGCCGCCTGATCGAGGCTGGCTGATTTCTTATTTTGCGCCATAATGGCAGAGACAACTTCACTAGATTGAGCCCAGCCTTTAATTTGATTGCCGGCCAATTCTTCAAGAGCGGCTGAATATTCATCTGCAGAGACACTTGGTGTCAGCGCGGGAATGATTAGGAGTGCAAGTAGGGAGAAGAGTATTTTTCGCATTGTTTTACTTCCTTACCAAACTGAAAATTTGATTGAGGCACGTCTTTTAGTCGGTTACCGCTTAAAAAACCGCCACAATATAAACCATTTAGGAAGATATGTATTAAAATAAAGTAAATTACATATAAATTGCATTAATTGATATTCAACTTACTGGTAGCCCTCAGAAGTCGCACCACCGGCGAGAGTTTAGACGCTCGTTCAATCTTGCAATCGTAAGATTGTGCCCTTTTTGTCAGGATAAATCAGCACTCTTCATTTCAGCCACGGTGCATCAAAACCGGTTCAAACGAGGCGTTAGGTGTTAAGAACTCACAGCGGTTGAATTTCATCAGATCTGCGACACGGAAACGGGAGAAGGCATCCCCTATTTTACGGCCGTGAAATCAATATGATATTCTTTTCCGATGATAAACTGCTCCAACGCCTCTGGGTTATCGATTGAAATTTCAAATTTTCCTTCTGGCGTTTGTGTATTAAAGCGCTGCTCTTCCGGTGTGTCTCTGTCATTAACGGCATCAAATGTCATCATAGCGGTAGCATGCTCAAAATAGGTAATGGATCTCAACTTCAGTTTCGCTCTCATATTGTTTTCCTTATAATCCAGAGTCCCGCCTCATTATATTTCAATATTATAATGTACATCAATTGGTCATTATTGAAATAGATACCTGCATTCCGGAGACTAAAAGGTTACCTGCCCAATTCCAACAGCGCTTCTCAATGCCCTTAAATTTACATTTTTTAATTTATAAAAAAATGGAATAAAAACACACTTTGATACCATAGAATTTGAACATCGACATGTAGGCCGCATTATAACTAATCCGCCGCCCACAAGATGTGTGTCCGACGTCAAGAATGCACCCTGTGAATGCTCACCATTTTGGAAGATTTCACGCCAAGTTTTTATCAGGAAATTTGGTCTCAATTGCCCCGTCCAAAAGCGTGCTCTCATCTGCGTTGTTCCAAATGTGGATCTCGAGACGTGACTTCTTGGGTTAGCTGGCCGCAATTAATCTCTAACAATTGTGTCTCTGGGGCTGGATA
>JAESPT010000182.1 GCA_016765515.1 Sneathiella sp.
GAGCTCCCCGACATGGTAACGGATCAAACATCTGCTCATGATCCAATTAATGGTTATCTGCCGCAAGGGTGGACTTTGGCTGAATGGGAAAACAAGCGCTCCTCCGCTCCGCAGGACGTAGAAAAAGCAGCCCGAAAATCCATGGCTGTTCAAGTGCGCGCCATGTTGGACTTTCAACAACGCGGTATTCCAACAGTTGATTACGGCAATAATATTCGCCAAGTTGCCCTGGAAGAAGGGGTGGCAAACGCCTTTGATTTTCCAGGCTTTGTCCCTGCCTATATTCGTCCGCTTTTCTGCCGTGGTGTCGGTCCGTTCCGTTGGGTCGCTCTCTCCGGAGACCCGGAAGATATCTACAAGACAGATGCCAAGGTTAAAGAACTCATCCCGGATGATGCCCATTTGCATAATTGGCTTGATATGGCCAAGGAGAAAATTCAGTTTCAGGGTCTTCCCTCCCGGATTTGTTGGGTCGGTTTGGGGCAACGTCACAAACTTGGACTGGCGTTCAATGAAATGGTCCGCAACGGTGAATTAAAAGCACCCGTTGTCATTGGTCGGGATCACCTGGATTCAGGATCCGTAGCCAGCCCCAACCGGGAAACCGAAGCCATGAAGGATGGTTCCGATACAGTGTCAGACTGGCCGCTGCTTAACGCACTGCTCAATACAGCCAGCGGCGCAACCTGGGTCAGTTTCCATCATGGCGGCGGCGTCGGAATGGGTTTTTCTCAACATGCAGGTATGGTTATTGTCGCAGATGGCAGCAAGGAGGCCGATGAACGTATTGCCCGCGTTCTTTTCAACGATCCTGCAACCGGTGTCATGCGTCACGCTGATGCAGGATATGACATAGCCATAGAGTGCGCCCGGGAAAATAAACTGAATTTACCCTTCCTCGACTGATTAAAGTGGAGATACGGGCTGCTCTGGTGAAATAGAGCAGCCTTTCCCTTATCAAGAGGCCCGTAAATCAGGAGACCATTGCCGGGTTCATATTCTCTGAGCTAACTTCGTTGTAGAGAATATTTTCAACCATATCCTGATAGATCTTCACCAGATCAGAGATCTGATAGCGTTCTTCAGGTTTATACCAGGTCCCCACACTGGTCATCATCCCCAGAATAATTTTTGTTGCCACTTCCGGATCAACGACCGTCCAGTATTTTTCTTTATTTCCCCACTCCAAAATCTCTCTGAAACGGTTTTCATAGTCGTATCGCATAGAGACGACGGCTTTATAATTGGCAGGCGTCAAACTTCTTAGTTCAGTACCACTGATCAATATTTCCTTTTTCCGGGAAGAGTGAAAATAGACATGACACTCAACATACGCCAGTAGAGCCTCTCTGGGATTGTTAGCGGGTTCGAGCTTTTTTTCCATTTCACGGATCAACTCTCGCATGACATACGTCAAGATCTGAAACAGAAAATCCTGCTTGTTCGCGAAATAATTATAAAGTGAACCTGCTTGTATTCCGACATCACCGGCCAATTCACGAAGTGTCATTCCAGCGAAACCCTGTTCAAACAACCGCTTAATTCCAGCGTCGCGCAAAGCCTTTAGCGTTTTCTCGCCTCTTGATCCTGTCGTTCTTGTCACGAAGCCTCCCAACTAGTGAACAATGAGTCTACCCAATGCCCCTAAGTTTGGACAAGAGTTAATGTTGGGAAGGCGTTAAATTGACAACTCGTTCTCTCATGGTAAAGGAGACAAGGAGCGGCGCGGCAAAAAACAGGATGAAAACGGGGACAAACCCTTTTATCAGCGGATAAATTGGTCCCGATTGATCCATAGGAATTATCTTCACCAATTCATTTAAAACGACATATAATCCTATTCCCAGAACCACACGGAGAGCCCGTTGCCAATATTTCCCGGCCTCAAATGAAATTTCTATTCCGACAAGTCCAATTAATGCCAGGTTTACAGCCAACAGAGCAACAATCCTGCCTGAATGTCCTTCACCAGACAAGAGGACGGCAACCGGTAATATAAATCCGGCGAAGAACAAACCAATCGCACCTCGGTCTTCAGACAGAGAATAAGACCCAGGCAGGAACAATTTTTGCCAGTTCATTCGGTTCAGAAGGATCGCTGAAATTAGAAGTATGAAGAAGGAAAGTCCCAGTCCGGCTAGGATATCGGCCAAAAAATGTCGCGCTAGATAAAGTCGAGAAATCACCATCAACACGATCATTAAGATGGCAAATAGTCCAATCCGTTTCTTCCGAAAGACCAATGCCATGCCGCCCCAGAGAGCAACGGCACTTGTAACATGCCCAGACGGGAGCCCATATTCTCCTGGTGTCCAATCATGGGCACGAAACGCTTCTATCGACTGCTCAGGAGGCCAGGCCATAAAAGATTGCGCCGCGCCGCCAACAAGGGCAGACATCCCTTCCTTCAAAGCGCCAAAGCTCATCAGAGTATCGTCTACGAAAAAGGGTCTTGGAAGCTCAAATACTGTTTTGAAGACATCTGTTGCGATAACTGTGATCAGAAACATCTGAAGAAGCAAAAAGCCCCGCTTTAAGTCAACGCCCAGGACAATGAGACAAAGAACGCCCACTAGGAACGTTTGCCCTCCCGTCCAAGAGACACCGATCATAAAGGCATCCAGCCAGTCAGAAGAGTAGCGCTGCAGGAAATGATTGATATCAGTTTGAAACATATGGCCCCCTTTTCATTAGAAGGGTGTCATAAGGTTCGTTTCGATTCAAGCAGAGATAAGAACCACCCGTATAAATTGCGGATGGTTCTTAAGCGTAATTTTCTCTGCTATTGCAGTTTGATCCCGAGACCATTGGCTGCTTTGCTCAGCATATTCTGGGTTTGATCGTTGCCACTTGTATATTCTTTCTGTGAGGCAGGATCAGAAATATCAGCCCAGTTTTCGGCAATTTTTTCTGGTGTCTGGTCCGCTTCTGGGAGCCACATTCCGCCTGTTTCATAGACAATAGACCGGGCGTACGTGCCCGCACCCGCTGTAATGATTGTCCGGTTCGGACCCTCTTCACCAACAAGATACAAAAGAGCCGGCGTCACAGATTCAGGCTTCAAAAGATCCAATAGATTTTCAGGCATCAAATCTTCTGTCATACGCGTTGCTGCGCAAGGGGACAGTGCATTCACCCGGATACCATATTTGCCGCCTTCCAGAACAAGTGTGTTCATCAAGCCGATAACCGCCATCTTGGCAGCGCCATAGTTGGATTGACCAAAGTTACCATAAAGACCGCTTGAAGATGTGGTCATGACAATACGGCCATAATTCTGCTCTCGCATAAGCGGCCAAACTGCTTTTGAACAATTCACCGCACCGATCAGGTGTACATCCAGAACAAAGTTGAAATCGTCCAACTCAACATTATTAAAAGATTTATCGCGAAGCACACCAGCATTATTCACGAGAATGTCGACGCTGCCCCATTTTTCTTTGGCCTCGGCGACCATAGCCTGGACCTGTTCAAAATTGGTAACATCAGCACCGTTAGCAATTGCTTCACCGCCTGCAGCTTCAATTTCGGCAACGACAGCTTTGGCCGCATCGCTGGAGGCACCGCTGCCATCCCGTGCACCGCCGAGATCATTTACAACGACTTTAGCGCCGCGAGCCGCAAGGCCCAACGCGTGACAGCGCCCAAGACCATTGCCGCCGCCTGTAACAATGGCGACTTTTCCATCAAATCGGATGCTCATTCTTCTTACCTTTATTTATTTTTTACAAATATAATTCGTTTATTCGCCAACGAAGGTCATTCCCAGCCATTCGGTAATCAGAGCAGGCTTTTCCTCACCTTTAATTTCAACGGTGACTTCGGTGGTTGTCAGGAATTGACCCGGACGTTTTTCAACAACATCAATGATTTTACTTTTTACGCGAATTTCGCTGTCAACTTTTACGGGAGCCAGAAACCGCAGCTTGTTCATGCCATAGTTGACACCCA
>JAESPT010000183.1 GCA_016765515.1 Sneathiella sp.
CACATGAACATGCAGGAAATCGCCAGAGTTTGACGAACAGAAACTTCAAAAACCTGCTTATTCATACGCCCTTTTAAAACGGCGGCCACAAAAGCTGTCATTGCGCCAATTGCGGAACTCTCGACAAGCGATGTCCAGCCATTAACGAAGGGGATCATCATTGCGGCAAAAATTATGAGGGGAAGAGCCCCGGCTTGAAGAAGTTTTAATTTTTCACCGAGGGAAACTTTCCGTTCCTCTTCCGGCAGGACAGGTCCCAGCTCAGGATTTATTTTGCAGCGTATATAAATATAGGCGATGAAGAAAAAGGCCATCATCAGACCGGGTATAACACCGGCAAGCCAGAGTTGGCCTACAGGTTGGCGAGAAATCATGGCATAGAGCACCAATACCACCGACGGCGGCACAAGTATCCCCAGCGACGAACCCGCCTGGATCACGCCTGTCACCATCTTCTTGTCATATCCACGCCGCAGCAGCTCCGGGAGCGCGATGGTCGCACCGATCGCCATCCCTGCCACGGACAATCCATTCATTGCCGAGATCAGAACCATCAAGCCAATGGTGCCGATGGCCAGTCCGCCGCTAACAGGTCCCATCCAAACATGGAACATTTTGTACAAGTCATCGGCAATTTTTGACTCAGAGAGTACATATCCCATGAAAATAAACATCGGCAATGTCAGAAGCGGATACCATTTCATCAATTTCATGGCAGAAGAAAAAGGGATATCCGATCCTCCTGTGCCCCATAAGGTAAGCGCGGCGATCGCGCCTACGGCACCAATCGCGCCAAACACGCGTTGGCCAGTAAGAAGCATGAGCATCATCGATGCAAACATGAAAATAGCAATCATTTCATAGGACATTAAATTTTTTCCCCGCGGAGTCTCAAAATGTCCTTGAAAAACTCTGATATTGCCTGCAGCAACATCATAAATATTCCGAAACACATAATTACTTTTATGGGCCAGAGATAGGGGCGCCAAGCTGTTGGGCTGCGTTCATTATACTTGAACGAATACGTTGTGCTGTCGATTGCCCCATACAGAAGCACACCGAGGTAAAAAATCATAAAAAAGATAGTGAAAGCATCGACTTGAGCTTTACGCTTATATGACCATTCGCCATAGAACAGGTCCATTCGAACGTTCGAGCCAAGCTGAATTGAGTAGGGGCCTCCCAGGATATAATAGGCCACCATGGCAAACTGGGCGACTTCAAGTGTCCAGAATGAAGGAAGAAAGAACGTTTTTGAAATAGAAGACCAGATGAAAATCCCCACCATGACGAAAATACCGTACATCATAATCCGGCCAATCCGTCGGTTCACGGCGTCCACTATTCTGACATACGATCGGAGAAAACCTGTCATCAAAGATCCTTCTTAATCAAATTAACATCACCATCAAAATTTGCTGACGGAGAGTTTATCCTTGCCTAAAGACTAAAGATTATCAGGACAAAAGTCTTTATTGCAGACCATTCCACAGTTTAATTTGGTAATATCGTTCCCTCAAACTTCGCCTTTTTCTTACAATAGTAAGCAAACCGCTCTCCTATTAGTTTAGACTTTTCTTCGGCAGCTTCACTTTGTCAATATTTTTCTGTTTTGATAATATTACAATTCAGTTTCACCGATATTTTCTGTCATTTCTGGGAAATTTTATTTTGAGAAAAAATCCTTTGAATAAGAAAAGAACCGTTTTTCGTCGCACGATCAAGTACCACGGCTCTGTATTGGCGACATGTTTGCTACCGCCAATACAGAGGAAAGGAGAGATACCTTTAAAGTAATGCAGAAACCGCTTCTTTAAGCCTGTTGCCAATTGAACTGTTTTTCAAATGGCCCGCTTCCGTATCAAAATTATCAAAGAAACTTGGCACGGAAAGAGACGCTTTTACGGTGGCCCCAAAAAAGGGAGCGGAATCCTCAGCAGACTTCAGCACACTTTTCGCACCACCAGCGCCCGGTGATGTTGACAGCAGAATCATTTCTTTTCCCTGAAAAACCTTCTGATCGATGCGGGAGACCCAGTCGAACAGGTTTTTATAAGCCGCAGTGTAAGATCCGTTATGTTCCGCAAACGAAACCATAATCGCATCAGCGTCTCCAATTTTTTTGAAAAACTCTGTCGCTAATTTTGGGTGGCCCAGTTCAGCTTCCCGGTCCAGACTGAAAAGAGGCATTTCATAGTCATTGATGTCGACAATTTCTCCATCAATAGCGCCGTTCATACCCTTTAAAACATCAACGGCATGGGTAACCAGCTGCTTGTTGATTGACTGTTTACTGCTACTGGCGGCAAAGGCTAGAATTTTCATGGTATTTTTCCTTAAACTATTGAAATTTTTACTGTTTTAATGCATCCAAACCAATGTATTCGATGAACTCAATGACATTGTCGTCCGGGTCTCGGATGAAAAAAGAGGTTCCGGTCGGATGCTTGAAGGGTTCACCGCTTAAGGGAATATTCAGAGCAGTGAGATTATCCATAACAACCTCAGCATTTGTCACCTCGAGGGCCACATGGGTATATCCTGTAAACTTCGTCTCATTTTCCATCAGGATATTGTTCGTCTCATTCTGATTGGCGTTTAAAATGAAATTGATATTAATCCCAGACGGATGTTCAATAATCGCAACAGGCTCCTGGCCACCGGGTCCTGAAATAAAGACAAACCCGAGCTGTTCATAAAACTTCCGAGAAACTTCTAAGTCACTGACCCGCAGCCCTATATGGTTCACTCGGCTGATCTCTTTCATATCCACATTCCTTTATTGTGTTGGCAAATAGAAGATAATCGTTCTATAAATTTTCACTAGACAGTATAATGGATTTAACTGTTCTATTTATAGAACGATAATCTGGAGCCTTGATGATTGATTTGAATGATATGCGGCTGTTTGCAAAAGTGGCTGAGTTGAAAGGAATATCTCCGGCTGCGCGGGCGCTTGATATTCCAAAATCGCGTGTCAGCCGACGCATCACAGCTTTGGAATCATCCATGGGCGTGAGACTGTTGGAGCGCACCACGCGCGCAGTCCAATTGACAGAAATGGGCGATATATTTTTTCAGCACTGCAAACGCATCGTTGAAGAGTCAGAAACTGCCCTTGAATCTGTGCATCAATTGATGGAGATCCCGCGCGGTTTGCTGCGCGTCAGTGTTTCTTTTGCCGTTGGTCAGTATCTGATTGCACCGCATTTGGGTGATTTCCTGAAGCTTTACCCAGAAATTCAAGTGCAAATGGACCTTAACAACCGTCGGGTGGATCTGATTACCGAAGCGTATGATCTGGTTGTCAGGGTGGGAGATCTCGAAGACAGCAGTTTGATGAGCCGGAAAATCGGTCACGCCCGCGCGCACTTGTGTGCATCCCCGGATTATATCAAAGCACATGGTCAGCCTTCCTCACCAAACCAATTGTCGGCACACAAAAAACTAGTCATGAGCAACAGCAATAATACAACACAGTGGTTGCTGGAGAATACAGCAGGTATTCTCAAATCCGTTGATGTTGAGCCGATAGGAAGCATGAATGATTTCACAGCGCTCAGAACCCTTATCGAGAATGATGCCGGTATTGCCATTATGCCAGAATATGTTTCGCGCGACGCGATCGCTAATAAACGTCTTGTCCGCGTGTTACCAGATTGGCGGAGCACGCTTGTCAGCTATTATATTTTATATCCCAGCAGAAAAGGCCTGACAAAAAAATCGGAGGCCTTTATCGAGTTCTTCAAGCGAAAATTTGAGGCAGAAGCAAAAGCTTGAATCAGCAGGCACTTTTACTTTGTTTTCAAACTCTCAATAATGCTTCCAATCATGATCCGTTCAAGCGCTGCCTATCGTCGCAAAATTATGAACCATGGATGTGCTTTGTTTTATTTTTATCAAACAATCATTGGATTCAATGAGATTTATTGCAACTGCAGTATTTGCGACCCTAGACCGGATAGATTTTCAGCTGGCGCCCAGCGTTGGCTAGTCCGTTCACACAGGGAGCACAAATATGAGCATCAAAATAACACGACGCGGCGCAATCAAGGCTGGCGCCGGACTGGCGACAGCCTTTGCCATGCCAGCAATTGTAACCGCTGCAGGAAGCCGAAAATTTGAAGGCAAAACGGTTCGTTTGCTGACATGGTCCGATAATACGGGTCTTGCAATATTAGATCATATTGCCAAACCGTTCGAAGAAAAAACCGGCGCGAGAGTCATCGCAGATCGCACCGGCAGCACATCAGAAATGGTGGCAAAATTGCGCGCCACGGGTTCGCGCGCTCAGTATGACGTCATCACCCTGGCCGGTGTCGGTGCCGTTGAGTTGTCAAATGACGGACTTTTGGCTAAACCGGATCTCAACCAGCTGCCGAACCTGCAGGATGTGGATCCGCGCTTTCGCACAGGCGCAGACGGTCACGGGATCGGCTATCTGCTATGGACAGGTGGATTGATCTACAACACCAAAACATTCAAAGAGCCGCCTAAAAGTTATGCCCAGATGTGGGATGCCAGCCATGAAGGCCGCTTGTTCTTACCGCCAGCAACCTGGACGGATGCGCTGGACACCATCTTCGCCACGTCAAAAATGCTGGGTGGCAACGGCCGCGATAGCGTCGCAGCGTTCGCTAAATTAGCAGAACTGCGCACCAATCTCCTGACTTTCGGCGAAAATCCCGCCCAAATATCAGAATTGTTCCGCTCTGACGCGCTGGACATCGGTGGCGTTTATGCCCCGGCATTCTTTGCCAAGGAACTGGCTGATCCTGCTCGTTCCAATATGGGAGCAACCTATGACGTCGAAGAAGGATTCTTCGCCGATCTGATGTACACGATCATGCCCAAATCAAAACCGGGCGATGATGATGTGGTTCACGCCTTCATGAACTATACGCTGGATGCCGGTGTGCAGGGCAAGATGGCTGAAGCG
>JAESPT010000184.1 GCA_016765515.1 Sneathiella sp.
TGGATGGTTGTTGAGGCTGACGAGTCTGATGGTAGTTTTGTAAAACTTCCTGCGACCATTGCCATTGTCACCAACATAGACCCGGAACATTTGGATTTTTACGGTGACTTTGATGGCGTCCGTGAAGCCTTTCGCACTTTCGTCGAGAATATTCCTTTTTATGGTTTCGCCGCAGTGTGTATCGATCATCCAGAGGTTCAGGCCTTGATCGGCCGGGTGTCGGACCGCCGCCTCATCTCTTACGGTTTGTCGCCGCAAGCGGATTACCGGGCAATAGATGTTCGGTTTGAAGCAGGGGGCGCGCGATTTGATGTGGCAATCAGTGATCGTTTAGGAGGCGATACGAGATTGATGAAAGGTTTCGAACTTCCCATGCCCGGTGCCCATAATGTCCAGAATGCCATGGCAGCTGTTACTGTTGGCAAGGAAATGGGACTGGAAGAGCTCACGTTAAAACAGGCTCTCCGGGAGTTCAGTGGTGTTAAGCGACGTTTCACAAAAACCGGTGAGGTTAATGGGGTCACGATTATTGATGATTATGGTCATCATCCTGTTGAGATCTCATCTGTATTGAGCGCTGCCCGTCAGGCTTATAGCGGAAAAATTGTTGCTGTGGTCCAACCCCATCGGTATTCGCGCCTACAAGACCTATTTGAAGATTTCTGCACCTGTTTTAATGATGCTGACGTTGTGATCGTCGCGGATATCTACGCAGCAGGGGAAGAACCGTTGGAAGGTATCACTCAGGATAGTTATGTGGAAGGGCTTCGAACACGCGGTCATCAACGCGTTCTTTCTCTACCAGGTCCGGAGCATCTTGCCGATTTGATCGAGCAGGAGACCTCGCCAAGTGATGTGGTTGTTTGTCTTGGCGCAGGCTCCATTTCCCTGTGGGCAAATAATTTGCCATCAGAACTTGCGGCCCGTCAGGATCTTGAGGAGGGATGATGACGTTGGTTGTTAAGAAAATACTCTCCTTGTTTGAGCAAATGCCTGCGGTGGAAGGCCGCCTGCGGGCTGATGCCGATTTATCAAAGGTGACTTGGTTTCAGGTGGGCGGTTCAGCCGATGTCCTGTTTAAACCAAAGGATGAAGACGATCTTTCAAACTTCCTTATAAAGCTAAGTACAGATATCCCTGTATTCACTCTTGGTGTTGGATCAAATCTGCTTGTTAGAGATGACGGCTTTCGCGGTGTTGTTCTACGGCTCGGTCGGGAATTTACGAAGATGGAAATCGTCAATGACACTTGCATACGGATTGGCGCGGGGGCTTTGGATATCAATGTGGCCAAATTTGCTGGTGAGGCGGGTCTGACGGGCGCAGAATTTTTAAGTGGTATTCCTGGCGCAATCGGCGGTGCCCTCCGTATGAATGCAGGGGCGTATGGCACGGAAATGAAGGACATCGTGCTTTCTGTTGTTGCCTATGACCGGCAGGGGAAACGCCATGAACTTTGCCCTGCTGATATGGGTTTTTCCTATCGCCATTGTGATATTCCTCTCGATTGGATTTTCACTGAAGCAATGATCCAGCTTCAAAAAGGGAACAAAAGTGATATCGGTGAACGGATGAAGGAAATCTCGAAAAATCGTGAGGACAGTCAGCCTATTAAAAGCCGGACAGGGGGGTCTACTTTTGCAAATCCCGAAGGGAAAAAAGCGTGGGAGCTTATTGATGCTGTTGGCGCACGTGGATTGACGATTGGTAATGCGCAGATCTCTGATAAGCACTGTAATTTTCTGATCAATAAAGGGGGAGCGACTGCAGCGGATATTGAAGCTGTTGGTGAGGAAGCCAGGCGCCGCGTGTTTAAGGAATTTGACACACTCCTCCGCTGGGAAATTGTTCGTATCGGCGACCCGCTGCTTCCTAAAGAAAAACAAGATCAAGGAGCCAAAAAGTGAAACATGTTGCTGTTTTAATGGGGGGATGGTCTGCAGAGCGCGAAGTTTCCTTGTCAAGCGGTGAGGCATGCGTTGAGGCTCTGAAGCGATGTGGCTATACAGTTTCAGCGGTCGACGTAACGCAGAATATCGCGGCAGTTCTGGAGCAGATAAAACCTGATGTTTGTTTTAACGCTTTACATGGAAGATATGGTGAAGATGGTTTGATCCAGGGTGTTCTGGAAATCATGGGAATACCCTATACCCATTCAGGTGTGTTGGCCTCTTCGCTGGCGATGGATAAACCTGTGGCGAAAACACTCTTTGCAGCGGTTGGCATTCGTTGTGCTGAAGGGCGCATTTTTACCCGCAAAGAAATTATGGACGGTGCGTCATACCCGAAACCTTTTGTCATTAAACCCTTGAATGAAGGGTCCAGCGTCGGTGTTACCATTCTATTGGAAAATGAAAATCGGAGCCTTGTCGATATTCCTTGGACTTTCGGAAGTGAAGTGTTGATTGAAACGTATATTCCGGGACGTGAAATCCAAGTGGCCGTTATGGGGGATCATGCTTTAGGCGCTGTTGAAATTCGACCCCTTGGTCGGTTTTATGATTACGAAGCAAAATATACTTCCGGCAAGGCGGAACATCTTGTGCCCGCTCCCCTGCCAAATGACCGGTATGAAGAAGTACTTGAACTTGCACTTCGGGCGCATCAGGCGCTTGGCTGTAGAGGTGTTAGCCGAACAGATTTCAGGTTTAACGATACCGGCGATGGATCGGGAGACTTCTACATTCTTGAAACTAATACACAGCCGGGGATGACCGCATTGAGCCTCGTCCCCGGGATTGCCGCGAATTCAGGGATTGGTTTTGAGGAACTGGTGCGATGGATGGTGGAGGATGCGTCATGCGACAGATAAACATTACTGCAGATGATCGTCCCGTTCGTTCCCGGAATTCGGCGACTAAAAGAAGCGTAAAAACCGGAAATAGGGCTCGAAAAAAGAAAGCCGCCCGAAATAGGTCTGTTTCAATTCCTGGCGGACTATTGTCAGTGTTTCGGATGATGGCGAAATTATCTTTAATACTCTCCCAAGTGAAGAAAAGGCAGACCAAGCCTAAATCTTCCTCACGGCGCCGTGGCCAGGGCAGTGGTCGTCGTCTTGTCATCATGGCCGGGATAGGATTGCTAATAGCGACGCCAGTAGGAATGCTTGGCTACCATGTTGTGCAGCAGTCATTAATTCAAAAA
>JAESPT010000185.1 GCA_016765515.1 Sneathiella sp.
AAAGAAATTGCCAATGGCGTGGCTTTTCTTTTGGATGCCCCTTCAATTACAGGCGAGTTTATAGCCATGGACGGCGGACAACATCTCCCCACATCCTTGGCCAGTGAGGATTAAAACCGGGTGACCAGAATGGAACATAATAAAATTCAATCTCTTCCGCGGCAGGAAGTAGCAGTCGCAACACATACGATTTTCATAAGTGATCTCGTCGTTGACATGATGATCGGTGTTTATGATTTCGAAAAATTAAAAAGCCAACCGGTTCGCCTGAACATTGAAATGACTGTCCTGGATCATGTTGGCCCTATTAACGACGACTACCATAATGTTGTTTGTTATGAGACGATTGCCAACACTGTCAAAAAACTAGTTCAGGAAGAGCATATTAATCTTGTTGAAACTTTGGCCGAAAAAGTCTCTGAGATTTGCCTTGATCATCAGAGGGTGACAGAAGCAAAAATCAAAGTAGAAAAACTCAGCGCCGTAAAAGACGCCGCAAGTGTTGGTATTGAGATCACTCGCATCAAGCGCTAACAGGTTGCATTATACACCTTTTTCCAATTATTTAGCGTTTGAGAGACACAGTTGTGCACAGCAACAAGAAGCATTACAAAAAATAGGTAGAAACAAAAAAAAATATATCGAATTCTTTGATTGAGGTTCTTGACATTTAAAAATACTTAAATATCAACAACTTAGCAAATTGCCTAAATAATAGGCAAAGGGTGTGCAGACTAGGATTCTATTGACCTACGGGGATATGTTATCTGGTTACTAACAGAGTTTTCCACAGGTTCAGTGGATAGTGTCGAAAAATCGCCAAAACCGGATTATGAGGAAAATATAAAATTCTAATGTTGTTGCTTATAAAGGGGTTTAGATGGTTTTGTTAACGGTAACAATTGAACTTTTCTTCGATTTGAAGCCTGGTCACTGGTAGATAAATGAAAGAATCAGAGAAATCTAGGCACGAATCACCGTTTAATACGGGGGCAAGTGTCATCGAGGAATTTCTGAAGACGCTGCCGTCATCTCCCGGTGTCTATCGGATGATCGATGTGGATGAACAGATCCTGTATGTCGGCAAGGCAAAAAATCTCAAAAAACGAGTGACGAGTTATACAAAATCTCATGGCCAATCAACGCGTATCATGCGGATGGTATCTCTCACCCATGCCATGGAATTTGTTTCCACCCATACTGAAGTTGAAGCGCTACTCCTTGAAGCCAATCTGATCAAGAAACTGAAACCTCGCTACAATATCATTCTTCGAGACGACAAATCTTTCCCCTACATTCTGATCACAGGGGATCATGATTGGCCACAAATAACCAAACACAGAGGCGGCCGTTCAAGAAAAGGGGAATATTTTGGCCCCTTCGCATCTGCCGGCGCAGTAAACGAAACCCTGGCAACCTTCCAACGGCTCTTTCCCCTTCGCTCCTGCTCGGATTCAGATTTTCAAACAAGAACCCGACCCTGCCTGCAATATCAAATCAAAAGATGTTCGGCCCCGTGTGTTGGACGCATAACGCCAAATGACTATAATGATGTTGTTCAGGAAGCCCGTGCCTTTCTCTCTGGTAAAAGTCATGCCATTCAGAAAAAACTGGCGGACAAAATGCAACGAGCAAGTGACGCTCTTGACTTCGAACAGGCAGCGGTGTTGAGAGATCGATTGAAGGCGATGGCCCATATTCAATCCAAACAGTCGATTAATCTCTCGTCTACCGATGAAGTTGATGTGATTGCCGCCCATCAGGAAGGCGGGCAAACATGTGTTCAGATTTTCTTTATCCGCTCAGGTCAAAATCTGGGCAATCATGCCCACTATCCGTCCCACAATAAAGAAGAAGGCCTTTCTGACATCTTAAGTGCGTTCATCGGGCAGTTTTATGACAGCCGCCCAGCTCCGAAGCAAATCTGGGTAAGCCATGGTCTTGCGGAAGTAGATCTCATTTCTGAAGCTCTCTCTATTGCCTCAAATAAAAAAATTGAAATCCTGACTCCCAAAAGAGGACCGAAAAAAGAAATGCTGGATCACGCGATCCTGAATGCAAAAGGGGCTTTGTCCAGGAAACTTGCTGAAAAAGCATCACAACGCAAACATTTGGCGGCGGTTGCTACCTTGTTCGAAATGAAAGAACCACCGACAAGAATTGAAGTCTATGATAACAGCCATATATCAGGCAGCCACCAAGTCGGCGCTATGATTGTCGCGGGACCAGACGGGTTCGAAAAGAAATCCTACCGTAAATTCAATATCAAAGATGATAAATTGTCCCCCGGGGACGACTACGGAATGATGCGTGAAGTCCTTACACGGCGATTTACAAGATTAAAAAAAGAAGATCCTGATCGTGTTGGAGCGGCTTCCGGCTCACGGGAGCAATGGCCAAATCTCATTCTCATTGATGGAGGTCAAGGACAGCTCAGCACCGTTGAGAAAGTATTCAGTGATCTTGAAATTACGGATGTCACTCTCGTCGGCATAGCAAAGGGGCCTGATCGAAACGCAGGCCGAGAGCGATTTTTCATGACTGGAAAGGCGCCTTTTTCCCTACCGGAAAAAGACGCGACTTTATATTTTCTGCAGAGACTTAGAGATGAAGTGCATCATTTTGCAATTACGACACACAGAGCAAAACGCTCAAAAGCTATCGGGAAATCCCCATTGGACGAAATTCCTGGCATTGGGGGCAAACGCAAAAAAGCGCTCCTCAATCGATTGGGATCTGCAAAAGGTGTTGAGAGTGCAGCGCTTGCTGATTTGGAAGACGTTGATGGGATCTCTAAAGCCCTTGCAAAATCGATCTTCGAATTTTTCCGCGAAGAAAGGTGAATTGATACCTTTTACTCCCCTGAGCCAATGCCTATACTAGTCAGATCTCTCAGCCCCCAAATAGTCAGGATTTAGGGCATGTTGCTTAGTCTTCCGAACATTTTAACGCTCTCCAGAATCGTTGTTATTCCGCTTCTTCTGGCCGCTTTCTACTTGCCTGGCACAGCATCCAGTTGGGTCCCTCTTATTCTCTTCATTGCCGCCGGGATTACTGATTTTTTTGATGGATATCTGGCGCGCAGAAATGGTCAGACATCCAATTTGGGCCGTTTCCTGGATCCGGTCGCAGACAAAATACTAGTTTCAGCCGTTCTCCTTTTTCTCGTTGGTATTGACCGTATAGCTGACTGGAGTCTCATCCCGGCGGTGATCATATTATGCCGCGAGATTATGGTATCGGGCCTGAGAGAGTTCCTGGCTGAGTTAAGGGTTGGTTTGCCTGTCAGCAAGCTCGCGAAATGGAAAACTGCCTCTCAGATTCTTGCCATATGCTTCTTATTGGGAGGCCCCGCTGTGCAAGTTTATTTTGATGCCGTGCTGATTGGTGATGTCTTGCTTTGGATTGCAGGAATTCTGACTGTTTGGACTGGATATGACTATCTGACTTTAGGGTTGAAGCACATGATTGAAATAGATGAGAGTAACGGATGAAAATAGTCGGAATTTCAGGTTGGAGCGGAAACGGTAAAACCACGTTGCTTGAACAATTGCTCCCTGCGCTAATTGAACAAGGCTATACTGTCTCGACCTTGAAGCACGCCCATCATAAATTTGATATTGACCATCCTGGAAA